>DATBUG010000029.1:0-1502 GCA_036516315.1 Citricoccus sp. | reverse complement strand
CGGCGATCTCGGCGTCGGAGGGGGTGGTGATCTGCGCACCGCGCCCGGCCTCGTCCGTCATCCGTCCGCCCAGGTAGACCTTGTACCCGTTGTCGGCGGGCGGGTTGTGGCTGGCGGTGACCATGACCCCGGCGTCGGCCTCCAGGTGGCGGACGGCGAACGCGAGCACCGGGGTGGGCAGCGGGCGCGGCATGAGGTGGGCCTCGAGGCCGGCCGCGGCGAAGACGGCCACGGAGTCCAGGGCGAAGCGCTGTGACCCGCGGCGGGCGTCGTAGCCGACGACGATCCGCGGCGGCGTGCCAGACGGGTCCGGGGAGCCCGGGGCGGCCGAGCCGGCACCGGTCCCGCCCAACCGGGAGAGCAGGTAGCGTGCCAGCCCGGCCGCGGTGCGCCGCACCACGGCCCGGTTCATCCGGGCCGGCCCGGGGCCTTCCTCGGCCCGCAGGCCGGCGGTGCCGAACGCCAGGGGACCGGCGAAGCGGCTGGCCAGGGAAGAGGTCGCGACGGGGTCCCCGTCGCGGGACGCGGCGATCTCGGCCTGCAGCACCGCGCGGTCGGCGTCGTCCGGGTCCTGGCGGAGCCAGTCCTCGGCGGCGGCGATCAGCTGGGGGTCCGGCCCCGGGGTCTCGGTCATGCTCTGCCCTTCCGTGCCCTTCCGTCTAGCGTGCGCTCAGATGCGTTCGATGATCCCGGCCAGCAGCGCGGAGATCCTCGGGCCCGCGTCGCGGCCGGCCTGCACGACCTCGTCGTGGCTCAGCGGCTCGCCGCTGAAACCGGCCGCGGCGTTGGTGACCAGGGAGATGCCGAAGACCTCCAGCCCCGCGTGCCGGGCGGCGATCGCGTCCAGCGCGGTGGACATCCCCACCAGGTCCCCGCCGATCGCCTTGGCGTAGCGCACCTCGGCGGGGGTCTCGTACTGCGGTCCGGCGAACTGGACGTAGACGCCCTCGGGCAGCTCCGGGTCCACGGCCCGGGCGATGTCCCGGATCCGGGGGGAGTACAGCTCCGTGAGGTCCACGAAGCTCGGCCCGGCCAGCGGGGTGGCGCCCGTGAGGTTGATGTGGTCGGAGATCAGCACCGGGGTGCCGGGTCCCCACTCCGGGACCAGCGAGCCGCAGCCGTTGGTGAGCACCACGGTGGTGGCGCCGGCGGCCGCGGCGGTGCGGACGGTGTGGGCCACGGCGGCGGCATCCCGGTGCTCGTAGTAGTGGGTGCGGGAGCCGAACACGAGGGCACGGCTGCCGTCCTTGAGGCGGACCGAGCGCACCGTGGGGTTGTGTCCGGGCACGCTGGGCGCGGCGAACCCGGGCAGGTCCGCGGTCGGCACCGTGTGCGTGGTCTCCCCGATCAGCTCGGCGGCCCCGCCCCAGCCGGAGCCGAGCACGACGGCGATCCGGTGGCTCTCCGGGCCCGTCACCTGGGCCTCGGTGGCGTGCGCGAGGGCGACCGCCGCCCGGCGGGCCTCGGCGAAGCCGGGGTGGTCCCCGGCCAGGGGGGAGTCG
>DATBUG010000028.1:0-8699 GCA_036516315.1 Citricoccus sp. | reverse complement strand
CGGCGGCAGCCCCGTACCGGCCGGCCCCGCGCGACCCGGCCCTGGCCCGCCTGCTGCCGGACGGCGTCGCCGGTGGGGAACGTGCCGGGACCGGCCCGTCCGGTCCTGCGGACCGCGCCGAGGAGACCGACCGGGCGGCCGGGGAGTTCCGGGCCCTCACCGAGGACGCCGTGCGCCGGGCCAAGACCGAGGACCTGCAACGGGCCGTGGCCGCGCTGCAGGCCAACCCGGTGGTGCTGTCCGAGCCCGAGGCGGTGTCCTTCAGCCGCGCCCTGAACGACGTGCGCCTGGTGCTCTCCGCCCGACTGGGCATCGAGAGCGAGGAGGACGCCGAACGCGTCCACGAGGTCGACGACTGGTCCGACGCCACCGACGTGGAGTCCTACATGGCGCTGCTGTACAACTTCACCACCTGGCTGCTCGAGACGCTCATGGTGGCCCTGTCCACGCGCCTTTCCGAGTGAACGGCTCCGGCACGCCTATCCTCGGTAGGACCATGACCCAGATCCCCCAGAGCCCCGTGCCCCCCGGACCGGCGGGCACGGCCACCCCGACCACGCCCTCCGCGGCCGCCCCGATCGGCGTGTTCGACTCCGGGGTCGGGGGCCTGACCGTCGCCCGGGCGATCATCGACCAGCTGCCCGGCGAGCAGATCGCCTACGTGGGGGACACCGCCCACGGGCCCTACGGTCCGCGCACCATCGCCCAGGTGCGCGCGTTCGCGCTGGGGATCATGGACGAGCTCGTGGACGCGGGCGTCAAGGTCCTGGTCATCGCCTGCAACTCCGCCTCGGCCGCCGTGCTGCGGGACGCCCGCGAGCGGTACACGGCCCGGTACGGGATCCCCGTGGTGGAGGTCATCCAGCCCGCCGTGCGCCGGGCCGTCGCGGCCACCCGCAACGGGCGCGTGGGCGTGATCGGGACCGAGGCGACGGTCGGCTCGAAGGCCTACGAGGACACCTTCGCCGCCGCCCCGCAATTGGAGATCACCTCGGTGGCGTGCCCGCGGTTCGTGGAGTTCGTCGAGGCCGGGATCACCACCGGACCCGAGCTGCTGGCCACGGCCGAGCGGTACCTCGCGCCGCTGAAGGCCGCCGGGGTGGACACCCTGGTGCTCGGCTGCACGCACTACCCGCTGCTGACCGGCGTGATCTCCCTGGTGATGGGCGAGGAGGTCACCCTCGTCTCCTCCGCCGAGGAGACTGCCAAGGACGTCTACCGCGCGCTGGTGCGCCACGGCCTGGAGCGCCCCGCCACGCTGGAACCGGAAGCCGTGTCCCCGTCCGGGGCCAGCGCCCCGGACGGGGACACGGGCCACCGGTTCATGGCCACGGGGGACCCGGTGCAGTTCGAGCGGCTGGCCCGGCGCTTCCTCGGGCCGGAGGTCGGCGGCGTCCAGCACGTGGACCACATCTCGGAGCGCTACCCCACCGGGGTGCTGGCCCGGATCACCCCGGAGATGCTCGCCGCCGCACGGGGCGGCCGGGCCACGGTGACCAGTACAGTGGGCGGACACTCCACGACCACGGCGGCCCCGCCGTCGTCCGGCACCACGGGAAGGCCAGCAGCAGGGTGAAGCTCACGATCATCGGCGCCTCCGGGTCCTTCCCGGGCCCGGGCTCCCCGGCGTCGTGCTACCTGGTGACCGCCGAGGGGCGGACCGAGGACGGCACCGCCCCCAAGACCTGGCGCATCCTGCTGGACCTGGGCAACGGCGCCCTGGGCACCCTGCAGCGGTACATGAACCTGGATGACATCGACGCCGTGCTGCTGTCCCACCTGCACCCGGACCACTGCATGGACCTCTGTGGGCTGCACGTGGCCATCCGCTGGAACCCCCACGGGTGGCAGGGCGTCCACGTCCCGGTCTACGGCCCGGCGGACACCGCGGACCGGATGGCCGTGGCCTACGGCCTGGACCCGGACCCGGGGATGCACCCGGACTTCGACTTCCGCCACTGGCGGGCGCGCGAGTCCGTGACCATCGGCCCGTTCACCGTCACGCCGGTCCCCGTGCGCCACCCCATCGACGAGGCCTACGCCCTGCGGATCGAGACCACCGCCCAGGGCCCGGACGGTCAGGACGGGACCCGGGTGCTCACCTACTCCGGGGACACGGACACCTGCGACGGTCTCGTCGAGGCCGCGCGAGACGCGGACCTGTTCCTGTGCGAGGCGGCCTTCCAGGAGGGTCGGGACGACGGCATCGACGGCGTGCACCTGACGGGCCGGCGCGCCGGGTTGATGGCCACCGAGGCCGGCGCCCGCCGGTTGCTGCTGACCCACCTCCCGGTGTGGACGGATCCGCTGGGCGCCTCGATCGAGGCCCGCCAGACCTACGACGGCGACCTCGCCGTGGCGGTCTCCGGGGTCACCTACCGCGTCTGATCGCCTCGGTAGACTGGAGGCCATGACCTCATCGACGTCCGGAGACCCGTCCGTGTCCACCACCAGCGCCGGGGCCGCCCGGCAGGACGGCCGGGCCGTCAACGCGCTGCGCCCCATCAGCATCACCCGAGGCTGGTCCCGGCAGGCCGAGGGGTCGGCGCTGATCGAGTTCGGCAACACCCGGGTCCTGTGCACGGCGTCCTTCACCGAGGGGGTGCCGCGCTGGCTCAAGGGCGAGGGCACCGGCTGGGTCACCGCCGAGTACGCCATGCTCCCGCGCGCCACGAACACGCGCTCCCAGCGGGAGTCGGTCAAGGGCAAGATCGGCGGGCGCACGCACGAGATCTCCCGGTTGATCGGCCGGTCCCTGCGGGCGATCATCGACCTGAAGGTGCTGGGCGAGAACACCATCGTGCTGGACTGTGACGTGCTCGAGGCGGACGGCGGCACCCGCACCGCGGCCATCACCGGCGCCTACGTGGCGCTGGCCGATGCCATCACCTGGGCCAAGGGCCAGGGCATCATCCCGGCCGCCGCCCAGCCGCTGAGGGACTCCGTGGCCGCGGTGTCCGTGGGCATCATCGACGGCACCGCCGTGCTGGACCTGCCCTACGTCGAGGACGTGCGGGCCGAGACGGACATGAACGTGGTGGTCACCGGGTCCGGGGACTTCGTGGAGGTCCAGGGCACCGCGGAGGGGGCGCCGTTCCGGCGGGCGGAGCTGGACACCCTGCTCGACCTGGCCGTGGAGGGCACCACCGAGCTGACCCGGATCCAGCACGAGACCCTGGCCGGTGACCGGTGAGCGCAGGCTCGGGCGCCCCGGCGGCCCCGCGGCTCGTCCTCGCCACGCGGAACCAGGGCAAGCTGCGCGAGCTGCGTGAGCTGCTGCGGGACCGGATCCCGGGCCTGGACGTGGACACCCAGGTCGTCGACGCGGAGGCCGCCGGCGCGCCGGACGTGGTCGAGGACGGCGTCACCTTCGAGCAGAACGCGCTGAAGAAGGCCCGGGCCGTGGCCGCCCACACCGGACTGGTGGCGGTCGCCGACGACTCCGGGCTGGCCGTGGACGTGCTCGGCGGTGCCCCGGGGATCTTCTCGGCACGCTGGTCCGGGCGGCACGGCGACGACGAGGCGAACCTGCGTCTGCTCCTGGACCAGTTGGCGGACGTGGGGCCCGAACACCGCCAGGCCTCGTTCGTCTGCGCGGCCGCGATGGTCGCCCCCGACGGCGAGGAGGTCGTGCACACGGGCTTCCTCTCCGGGGCCCTGTTGACGGAGCCGCGCGGTACCGGCGGCTTCGGCTACGACCCGATCCTGCGCCCGCACGGCTACGCGGAGACGGTGGCAGAGCTGACGGGCGCGCAGAAGAACGCCATCAGCCACCGCGGCATGGCCTTCCGCCAGTTGCTGCCGGACCTGGTCCGTGCCCTCGGAGGCACCACCGCGACCGCGGTGCGGGAGGACGGCCGGTGAGCGCAGGACACGCCACGGGCCTGGACTTCACCGCACTTGACTTCGAGACCGCCAATGGGTTCCGCGGTTCGGCGTGCTCGGTCGGGGTCGTCCGGGTCCGGGACGGCCGGCCGGTGGAGCGCGCCTACTGGCTGATGCGCCCCCCGGCGGGCTTCGACCGCTTCGATCCCCGCAACGTGCGCATCCACGGGATCACGGCGGACCAGGTGGCCGGCGCGCCCCGGTTCGGCGAGGTGTTCGGGGACCTGGCCGGCTTCATCGGGGACGACCCGGTCGTGGCGCACAACGCCGGGTTCGACATCGGCGTGATCGAATCGGCGCTCGAGGTCTCCGGCATGGACATCCCGCAGCTGGACTACGCGTGCTCGCTCACGATGGCCCGCCGGACCTACGACCTGCCCTCCTACGCGCTGCCCGTGGCGGCCCGCGAGGCCGGGTACGAACTGCGCCACCACCACGACGCCCTGGCGGACGCCGAGGCCTGCGCCCGGATCATGATCGACGTGGTCTCCCGCCGGACGGCCCGTCCGGCCCTGCTCCCGGGGCCCCCCGCAGGCCCCACGGAGCACGGGGGAACCGTCGCCCCGGCCGTCGCCCCGACGGCTGTGCTCGAGCGGGGGCTGGCCCATGTCCTGGCGGCCGACGGGGTCCGCCTGCGCCGGCTCGAGGCACGCCGCGCCGGTGAGGGGCCCGAATCCCGGGCCACGCGGCAGGCCAGGGGGATGGGGCCCGTGTTCGACGCCGCGGCGGTCCCGTCCCGGTCCATCGCCATGCCCGACCTGCTGCACTGGCCGGACGAGGGCACCAACGCCGCGCCGGCGGCGGACGCGGATCCGGCACACCCGTTGTTCGGACACACCGTCGTGTTCACCGGCAACCTGGGCATGCCCCGGCAGGAGGCCAAGAACCGGGCGGCAGAGTGCGGGGCCCAGCCCGCCAGCCGGATCAACGGTCACACGACCATGCTCGTGGTGGGGGACGGGTTCCGGCCCGGGGACCTGGCCGAAGGCGTTGGTGCCGGGGCGCTGGCGCACCGCAAGACCCGGGACGCGCTGGCCCGCCGGGCGCGCGGGCAGCACGTCGAGCTGGTCTCGGAACCCGAGTTCCTGCAGATGCTGGACGGCAACTGGCCGGAGACCGCCGCCTGAGCCGCGCCCGGTCGGCGCCCGGGCTCAGCTCGTGGCGGCGATCCAGCGCTCCGCGGCCTCGGCGAGCACGTCGCGTTCGCCGATCCAGTCCGGCACGCCCCCGCCCGGGATGACCTCGGTGCCGTAGTGGGCGCCCAGCAGCTGGCCGGCCAGTGACCCCGTCGAGTCGGAGTCGCCGTCGTGGTTGATGGCCAGGCGCAGCGCCGACCGGAAGTGGATGCACGGGTCCGCGCCGGCGGCCGGGTCCACCGCGGTCGCCAGTACGGCGTAGACGGCCAGGGCCAGCGCCTCCTCGGCCACCCAACCCTGGCCCAGTTCCGCCGGCAGGACCGTGGGCAGGCCGGCGGGGCCCGCCGCGTCCTGCGCCATGGCCACCGCCGTGCGCAGCGCATCGGCCGTGCCGCCGTCGTCGGGCACGCCCTGCAGCCAGTCGAGGGCGGCCTCCACAGCCGCGTCTAGGCCGTGGCCGGACATCAGCCGCGAGACCATGAGGGCGAACGCCGCGGCGGCGGTCCAGGCCGCCGGATGGCCGTGGGTCAGGACCGCGCCCTGGCGGGCGAGCGAGACGACGAGTTCGTCCTCGAGGCCCGGGACCATGCCGTAGGGCGCCGAGCGCATGACGGTGCCGCAACCCTTCGACTCCGGGTTGTGGGGCTTCTCCGGAAGGCCCATGTCCGGACGGGCCAGCCCGGACAGGCACGCGGAGCCCGGTGCGCGCCGGACCCGCAGTTCCGGGCGTTCGTCGAGCCAGCGCGGCGGCGGTTCGGGCGCGCCGTCCGGGACCGCGCCCCGCTGCGTGCGGTACCAGCGCAGGCAGGACAGCCACACGCAGGCCGCCGGGTCGGCCATGGACCCCTCGTTGGCCCATTCGATCCACTCCAGCAGGCCGTCCAGCACGAACAGCGTCATCTGGGTGTCGTCGCTGACGGGCAGCACGCCACCGTCACGGACCTCCGCCACCTGCAGGCGGTGGGAGAGCCCGGCCTCGCCGAACCGTCCGCGGATCTCGTCCAGGGAGGAGAACTCGACCGTGTACCCGAGGGCGTCGCCCACGGCCCCGCCGGCGAGCAGCCCGCGGACACGCGAGTCGTAGGTCGGGGCAGGCTGCGGTGCACCGGGCACGTCTGCCGGTGGCGGAAGAGAGGTCATGGGCACCATCGTAGGGATGCCGGAGGCGTTCATCGGCCAATGTCACCGGCCGGATCGTCCTATGTCGTCCAGGGCGCCCGATAGCGTGGGTCGCATGCTCATCCTGCATACCTCCGACTGGCACCTGGGCCGGTCCTTCCACGGCGTCGGCATGCTCGAGTCCCAGCGCGAGGTCCTCCGGAAGCTGGTGGCCACCGTCGCAGAGCGCGGCGTCGGACTGGTCCTGGTGGCCGGAGACGTCTACGACCGGGCCCTGCCGGCCGCGGACGCCGTGCAGCTGCTGGACGAGACGCTGGCCGCGCTCAGCCGGGCGGGAGCACGCGTGGTGCTCACCAGCGGCAACCACGACTCGGCGATCCGCCTGGGCTTCGGGGGCCACCTGATGGACGCGGCCGGCGTGCACCTGCGGACCCGGACGGACCGGATCACGGACCCGGTGGTGCTGCCGGATCCCGACGGCGGCCAGGTCGCCGTCTACGGGGTGCCCTACCTCGAGCCACGGCAGGCCGGGCAGGACTGGCAGGTGCCCGCCGACCACGGGTCCGTCACGGCGGAGGCGGTGCGGAGGATCCGTGCGGACGCCGCCGAGCGGTTCGGCGTGGACGCGGCGGCGCCGGACGGGTCGCGCACCGCCGTGATCGTCATGGCCCACCTGTTCGCGGCCGGCGGGGAGGGATCGGACAGCGAGCGGGACATCGGCTCCACCGGCCCGCTGGCGGAGGACGGGCCCCTGGTCGGGACCCTCGGCCAGGTCCCGGTGTCCGTCTTCGACGGGATCGACTACACCGCCCTGGGGCACCTGCACGGACGCCAGGCCATGGCGCCGGCTGTGCGCTACTCCGGCTCGCCCCTGCCCTACTCCTTCTCCGAGGCGAGTCACGTCAAGGGTGGGTTGCTGGTGCGGACCGCGGACGGACGGGTCACCGGCACCGAAGCCGTGGACTGGGCCGCCGGCCGCCGGCTGGCCGTGCTGCGCGGCAGAATCGAGGACCTGCTCCACGACCCGGAGTACTCCTGGGCCGAGGACCGCTGGTGTCAGGTCACCGTCACGGACCCGGTGCGTCCCCCGCAGGCGTACCAACGGCTCAAGGAGCGTTTCGAGGGCCTGCTCAACTTCGTCCTGGAGCCGGAGGGCGATCCCGGGAGGGCGCCGTCCACCTATGCCGCGCGCCTGGCGGCGGCCCGAACGGACCTGGAAGTCTGCACCGGGTTCGTGGAGCACGTGCGCCGGCGCCCGGCCAGCGACGGGGAGACCGGACTGCTGCACCAGGGCCTCGAGGACGCCCGGGCCGGAGGCGCCCAGTGAGGATCCACCGCCTGGAGCTGCAGGCCTTCGGTCCCTTCGCCGGGCGTGAGGAGGTGGACTTCACCGTCCTCAACGAGGCCGGGCTGTTCCTGCTCGACGGGCCCACCGGCGCGGGGAAGTCCACCGTGCTCGCCGGGATCTGCTTCGCCCTCTACGGCTCCGTGCCGGGGGAGCGCAGCCCCGAGTCCCTGGCCAGTACGCAAGCGCCGCTGGGCACCCGGCCGGAGGTGCTGCTCGACTTCACCGTCTCCGGGCGTCGCTTCGAGGTGCAGCGCTGGCCCCGGTACCGCCGGCCGGCGAAGCGGAAGCTGAAGGACGGCACCGGCCTGACCGAGGAGAAGGCCGGTGCGGTGCTGCGCGAGCACCGCGAGGGGCAGTGGCAGGAGGTCTCCACGCGGGCCGATGAGATCGGCCAGCTGCTCGGCACGGTCCTGCACCTCGACGCCCAGCAGTTCATGCGGGTGGTGCTGCTGCCGCAGGGGGAGTTCGCCACGTTCCTGCGGGCCCGTTCAGCCGAGAAGGAGTCCTTGCTGCGCAAGCTGTTCGGCACCGGCCGGTTCGACGGCGTGGAGGACTTCCTGGCCGGCCGGCACCGCGCGCTCGAGGCCGCGGTGAGCCGCGACCGGGACCAGGTGGCCGCGGCGCGGGGCGACCTGCTGGCCTGCCTGGACGATGGCCTCGGTGACCTCTGGTGGCAGAACGCGTCAGCCGGGCACGGGGACGTCGGCGGCGCGGATCCAGACGGAGCGCAGGACGCGCCCGGGGACGCCGAGGCCGACTCCGGTTCCGACGCCGGTTCCGACTCCGACGCCGATTCCGAAGTCTGCGCCGGTGACGGACCCGAGCAGTGGTTCGATGACGTCCTCGGCGATCGCGCCGCGAGAGCAGTGGGCCAGGCCGTGACCGCGTCGGCCACCGCGCGCCGTGAGGCGGCACGCCACCTGGCCCGGGCCCAGGAACGGCTCACGGCCCTGACCGGCCGTCGGCAGGACCTGCGGCAGGCCACCGCGTGGCGGGACCGATCGGCACGGCACCGGGAGCTGGCAACCCAGGTGGCCGAGGACCGCACGGCGCTGGAACGGCACGGCGTGGCGGTGTCCGTGGACCGGCGTGCTCGGGAGGCCGAGGCCGCCGGGCAGGCCCACCAGGCGGCCCTCGAGGCGCTCGAGGAGCTGCGGGCCGTAGCCGACGCGGACGCGCTGTGCGCCCGGTGGTCTGAAGGGGCCCGGGAG
>DATBUG010000027.1:0-4740 GCA_036516315.1 Citricoccus sp. | reverse complement strand
GGATCGCGGGGATGTTGTCCCCGGGGTGGGAGTACTCGGCGGCCAGGAAGGTGTCGTGGTAGTCCAGTTCGCGCACCGCCACGCCATTGGCCCAGGCGGCCCACTCGGGGGAGACCCTCTCGGTGACGCCGAAGACGGCGGCTCCGCTGCCTCCGGGCGTCGGGGCGTGGGTCAGGGCCTGGGCCCGCGCGGCCACGATAGGGCCGCGGTTCAGCGAGGCGACGGCCACCGAGGCGTTGTCGATGATCCGGTTGATGACCATCTCCTCGACCTCGGGCTCGACGGCGACCGGGTCGGTGGCGACCTCGGCCATCTTCCAGGCCAGCTGGTCCTTGCGGGCGAGGTTCTCCTCGGAACGGTAGACGCGCACGTCGTGGGTGATCATGGGGTGCTCTCCTCGGATGGGGTCAGTGCCACGGGCTCGTGGCGGTCCGTCCGGATGCCGGACGGTGGGTCGGTGGGGGCCTCGGTGCGGTGTGACTGCAGGTGGGCCAGGGCGTGCTGGAGGTGCACGGTCGTCGCGGCGGACGCCAGCTCAGGGTTGCCGGCGGCCAGGGCGCGGGCGATCGCCGCGTGCTCGGCCGCGGACGCGGCCAGCCGCTGCGGGTCGTGGCGGGAGAACCGGCGCAGCCGCGTCAGGTGCACGCGCAGCCCGCGCAGGTGCTGGGTCAGGTACGGGTTGGCGCAGGCGTGGTCGACGGCGCCGTCCAGGTCCTCCGTGAGGGCGTAGTACTCCGTGGGATCGGCCCCGGCACGCAGCGGCTCGGCCGCCGCCTCGAACCGCCGGGCCAGCTCGGTGAACTGGGCCGGATCCGCGTGCTCGGCCGCCCGGCGGGCGGCGAGGCACTCGAGCGCGGTGCGCAGGTCGAACAACAGGTCCGCCTCGGCGAGGGAGACCCGGGTGACCACGACACCGCGGCCGGTGGAGGGCTCGGCCAGGCCCTCGGCCACCAAACGCCCGATGGCCTCGCGCAGGGGGGTCCGGGACAGCCCGAGGCGCGCCGACTGTTCCACCTCCCCGAGCACGGTCCCGGGCGGCAGGTGGCCATCGATGATGTCCTGCCTCAGGGACCGGTAGGCGCGTTCACTGGCTCGCACGGTTCCAGTGTATACACACTTCGGCACGACATCGAGAATCCGGCTGAATTTTCCGGACATGGACCATAAAACGTATACAGAGGGTGGACGACTACGTGACCGAGGTCATATCGTGTGGCCATGACTCCCACCGCCACGCCCGGATCCCCCGAGACCTACGCCGACACCTACCGCCGGTCCATCGACGATCCGGAGGGTTTCTGGCTGGAGGCGGCCCGTGCGGTCGACTGGGAGACGGCGCCCACCCGGGCCCTCGACGACTCCGCCGCCCCGCTGTACCACTGGTTCCCGGACGGCACCCTGAACACCGCCGCCAACTGCCTGGACCGGCACGTCGAGGCCGGCCACGGGGACCGGACGGCGATCGTCTACGACTCCGCCGTGCAGGGCGAGGTGGAGCGGATCAGCTACGTGGAGCTCACCGAGAGGGTGGCACGGTTCGCGGGGGCGCTGCGCTCCCTGGGTGTCGGGCGCGGTGACCGGGTCGTCCTCTACCTGCCGATGACCCCCGAGGCCCCGGTCGCCATGCTGGCCTGCGCCCGGTTGGGGGCCGTGCACTCCGTCGTGTTCGGCGGCTTCGCGGCCAAGGAGCTCGCCGCGCGCATCGACGACGCCCGGCCGAAGGTCATCGTCACCTCCTCCGGCGGCATCGAGCCCAGCCGCAGGGTCGAGTACCTGCCGGCCGTGGCCGAGGCCCTCGAGCTGTCCTCCCACGCCGTGGACGCCGTGGTGGTCCGGGAGCGGGAGGGGTTCGCCACCGCGCTCGCCGACGTCCGGGACCCCGGGACGGGCGGCGGGACGGCCGCGGGGACGGGAACACGATGGCTGGACTGGGACGAGGCGGTCGCCGGGGCCGCCGGCCCGGCCGACCCGGTGGCGGTGGCGGCCACCGAACCGCTCTACATCCTCTACACCTCCGGCACCACCGGAGCCCCCAAGGGGGTCGTCCGCGACCACGGCGGCCACGCCGTCGCCCTGGCCTGGACCATGGCGAACATCTACGACGTCGGCCCCGGCCAGGTCATGTTCACGGCCTCGGACGTCGGCTGGGTCGTCGGGCACTCCTACATCGTCTACGCGCCCCTGCTGGTGGGAGCCACGACGGTGCTCTACGAGGGCAAGCCGGTGGGCACCCCGGACGCCGGGGCGTTCTGGCGGGTGGTGGAACAGCACGGCGTGCGCTCGCTGTTCACGGCGCCCACCGCGCTGCGGGCCATCCGCAAGGTGGACCCGGAGGGGACCCTGGCGCGGGAGTACGACCTGTCCGGGCTGCAGGTGCTCTTCGCGGCCGGCGAGCGCCTGGACCCGGAGACGCAGCGCTGGATCGGGGACCTGCTGGGTATCCCCGTGATCGACAACTGGTGGCAGACCGAGACCGGCTGGCCGATCGGGGCGAACCCGATGGGCCTGGAGCCGCTGCCCGTGAGGACGGGGTCCTGCACCCGCCCGTCCCCGGGGTATGCCGTGGAGATCCTCGACGGGTCCGGAGCGCCGGTGCCGCCGGGGACGGAGGGCAACATCTGCCTGCGGCTGCCGCTACCACCGGGCACGCTGACGACGCTGTGGGGCAATGACCAGCGCTTCATCGACTCCTACCTCAGCGCCTTCCCGGGGTACTACGCCACAGGGGACTCCGGGCTGATCGACGAGGACGGGTACCTGTTCGTGATGGGCCGCACCGACGACGTGATCAACGTGGCCGGCCACCGGCTCTCCACGGGGGCGCTGGAACAGGCACTGGCCTCCCACCCGGCCGTCGCCGAGTGCGCGGTGATCGGGCTGGCGGACCCGCTCAAGGGCCAGCGCGCCGCAGGGTACGTCGTGCTGAAGTCCGGCGTGGAGGTGCCCGAGGACCCGGAGGAGCTGCTGGCGGAGCTGCGGGCCACGGTCCGCGGCGCCGTGGGGGCCGTGGCCGACTTCCGCCACGTGGTCATCGTCGATGCGCTGCCCAAGACCCGCTCCGGCAAGATCCTGCGCAAGACGATGCGCCAGATCGCGGACGGTGAGGAGTACGCGGTGCCCTCGACCATCGAAGACCGTTCCATCCTGGACCGGCTGGTCGCGCAGTTGCGCGCCCGCGACTGACGGAACCCGGTCCGGTCGGCCGGACTCCTGGGGCTCGGGCCCGGCCCAGAGCTCAGCCCGCGCTGCCCGTCCACCGGTACTCGTTCTCCGGCCGCCCCGGCGTGCCGTACCGGGGGGCACGCTCCACCATGCCCACGCGGTAGAGGTGTTCCAGGTAGCGCCGGGCGGTGACCCGGGACGTGCCCACGGCGGCGCCCACCTCACCGGCGCTCCACGCGTGCCGGGCGTGGCCTTCGGCCCCCTCCGCCTGGTTCCCGTCCCGCAGCAGGTGGACCACCGCGTCCAGGGTCTGTTCGGTCAGTCCCTTGGGCAGCTCGGGTGGCCCGGCCGGACGGGACCGGGGGAAGGCCCGGTCCACGGCGTCCTGGTCCGCGGCCGACCCCGTGCCGGCGAAGGTGGTAGCCAGCTCCCGGAAGGCCCGCATCCGTTCGGCGAACTGCTGGTAACCGAACGGCTTGACGAGGTACTGCACCACGCCCAGCGCCGCCGCGCGCCGGATGGTCGGCAGCTCGGTGGACGCGGTCAGCGCCAGCACGCCCCCGGTGAAACCGGCCGAGCGCATCTGCCGCAGCACGTCCAGGCCGTGCCCGTCCGGCAGGTTCATGTCCAGCAGCACGACGTCGACGCCGAAGGACCCGTGCTCCCGCATCCGCCCACCCAGGAAGTGCAGGGCGTCCCGCGCCGTGGGGGAGACGTGCACCAGCTCGAACCCGCCGATGCGGGCCAGGTACTCCCCATAGGTCTGGGCGGTCACCGGTTCGTCCTCGATCACCAGCACCCGGTACTCACGCATGCCCGGGCCTCCCGTCCTGGGGTTCCGCCCCGGGGCGGCGGCCGTCCGGCGCGGTGCTGATCGGGATCTCGACGGTGAAGACCGTGCCCGAGTCCACCGCCAGCTCGACGTCCCCGCCGAGCTGGCGGGCCGTCTGGCGCACCAGCGCCAGGCCCATGCCACGGCCCTGCGGCCCCGCAGGCTTGGTCGAGAATCCCAGCTCGAAGATGCGCTCGCGGTCCTGGGGGCCCGGTCCTGGGCCCCCGTCGGCCACCTGCAGGACCAGCCACGCGCCCTCCCGCCGGGCCTCGGCCTCGACCCAGCGGTCCGCCGTCGCCACCGCCGGGTCGGCCACGGCATCCAGCGCGTTGTCCAGCAGGTTGCCCATCAGCGTCACCAGGTCCTGGGCCGGCAGCCCGGTGGGGGCGTCCACGTCGTTGCGCAGCTCGATCGACACCCCGCGCTCGCGGGCCTGGGACGCCTTGGCGATCATCAGCGCGTCCAGGGCGGGCTCGGCCTCGGCGGCGGCGGAGAGGCCCTCCCCGGTGCCGCGCTCGTCCAGGGATTGCGCGATGAGCTCGCGGGCCTGGTCCGGGCGGCCGAGCTCGAGCAGCGAGTACAGGGTGTGCAGCCGGTTGGCGTGCTCGTGGGTCTGCGAGCGCAACGCATCGGTGAGGGACCGGGTGGTCTCCAGCTCCCGGTTCATCTCCTGCACCTGTGTGCGGTCGTACAGGGTGACGACCGTGCCGGGCCCGCTGTCCGCCGGTCCGGCCGTGGCACCGGGA
>DATBUG010000026.1:0-8164 GCA_036516315.1 Citricoccus sp. | reverse complement strand
CCCTCGACGATGGTGGTCTCGTCCTTGGTCACGACCACCTTGCGGGCGGTGCCCAGCAGGTCGATGGTGGCGTTCTCCAGCTTGAGGCCGACCTCCTCGGAGATGACCTGGCCGCCGGTGAGGATGGCGATGTCCCCCAGCATGGCCTTGCGGCGGTCACCGAAGCCCGGGGCCTTGACGGCCACGGACTTGAAGGTGCCGCGGATCTTGTTGACCACGAGGGTGGCCAGGGCCTCGCCCTCGACGTCCTCGGCGATGATCAGCAGCGGCTTGCCGGACTGCATGACCTTCTCCAGCAGGGACACCATGTCCTTCACGTTGGAGATCTTGGAGTTGACGATGAGGATGTAGGGATCCTCCAGCACGGTCTCCTGGCGCTCGGCGTCAGTGACGAAGTAGCCGGAGATGTAGCCCTTGTCGAAGCGCATGCCCTCGGTGAGCTCGAGCTCCAGGCCGAAGGTCTGGGACTCCTCGACGGTGACGACGCCTTCCTTGCCCACCTTGTCCAGGGCCTCGGCGATCAGGGCGCCGATCTGCGGGTCGGCGGCGGAGATCGACGCGGTGGCGGCGATCTGCTCCTTGGTCTCGATCTCCTTGGCGGAGGCGACCAGTTCGGCGGTGACGGCCTCGACGGCCTTCTCGATGCCGCGCTTCAGGGACAGCGGGTCGGCGCCGGCGGCCACGTTGCGCAGGCCTTCCTTGACCAGGGCCTGGGCCAGGACGGTCGCGGTGGTGGTGCCGTCACCGGCGACGTCGTCGGTCTTCTTGGCGACCTCCTTGACGAGCTCGGCGCCGATCTTCTCGTAGGGGTCCTCGAGCTCGATCTCCTTGGCGATGGAGACACCGTCATTGGTGATCGTGGGAGCGCCCCACTTCTTCTCCAGCACCACGTTCCGGCCGCGGGGGCCGAGGGTCACCTTCACGGCATCGGCGAGGGTGTTCAGGCCCTTCTCCAGGCCGCGGCGCGCCTCTTCGTCGAATGCAATGGTCTTGGCCATGTGTGCACTGTCCTTTCTGGACCTTGGCGTTGCTTGGCAGTGTTCAACCGACCTGTGCAGTGCCCGCGACGGACGGCCCAGGACCGGGCCTCACCACGTTCAGGTCAAGCTCCGCGGCACAGACCACCCGCATGCCTGCGGGCTTGGCAGTCCGAACCACTGAGTGCTAGTCCATATTTAGCACTCGACCCCTTCGAGTGCAAACACTCCGGCCGGCGACGGCCGCGCGGACACGACCGTCGTCAGCCGCCGTACTCGGCGGTGACCACCACAGCGATCCCGGGAACGCGGCCGTCATAGACCACGGGCAGGCCCAGCCGCGCGGCGACGGCCTGCGCGGTGACCTCGTGCGAGGAGTAGAAGACGGCGGATGAGCGCACCGGGAACCCGGCCCAGTTGCCGGCCGTGGCCACCCGGAATCCCGACCCGGAGAGCGTGCCGCCCGCCCGCGCGGCCAGACCGTTGACCCGGGAGGCGTTGTAGACCTCCACCGGAAGCGAGTAGTCGACCGTCTCCGGCGTGGGCGTGGGAGTGGGCGTGGGGGTCGGGGTGGCCGGCGTCGCGGTGGGCGTGGCGGACGGGGTGGCCCGGGCACTCGCCGCGCTGCTGGACGGGGCCGGCGTCGGGGACGCGGCACTCGAGGATGAGGCCGGGGAGGACGACGGCGAGGAGGCCGGCACGGAGACGGACGGCGCGGCGGCGTCCGGACGCCCGGTGTCGCCACCGCGCAGCCCGGGCAGGATCACGTAGGAGAACGCCCCCACGGCCAGGGCGAACGCCGCGGCCACGGAGATCCAGGTCAGTCCGGACGGGCCGGCGGACGCGGCCGGTTCGGCCACGGCCCGGTGACCGCCCTGGCGGCCACGGTATTCGGGTACGTCATCAAACTGATCGCGCGGGTACTCAGTCATCGACCATCATCACCAGATCTTCGGCGCCGGGCGGCGCCACTGGGGCTGCCGCGGGACGTGGCCACGGCCGCTTGGCCGGGGCGCTCAGGCCTCCTGCCGCCGGGCGCTGCGGGCCCGGTGGCGAGTCGTCCGTAGTCTACGCAATCTCTTGACCAGCATCGGCTTGTGGGCCAGGGCCTCCTGCCGGTCGAGCAGGCCGTTGAGCACCTGGTAGTACGTGGTGGCCGAGATGGAGAACCGGTCGCGGATGGCCTGGTCCTTCGCGCCACCGTACTTCCACCACTGGTCCTCGAAGTCCAGGATGTCCCGGTCGCGTTCGGACAGGCCCGACGTCGACCCCTCGGCCTCCTGCCCGCGCGCGCCGGCCGGCCCGTCGTCCGTCCCCCGCGCAGCGCGGGGGTCGTCCTCGCGCTCGGAGGGCAGGCGGTCAGCTGCAGTCATGGGAAGATCCTTCCGGGAAGCGGTGCCCCGCCGCGCGTGCACGGCGCCGGACAGGGTACTCCACAGTCTACTCCGCCGAACTACACGGGTGTCATTCGGTAGTCTTCGCCGGATGAGACTCATCGAACCGCTCGACCCCGGTTGGGAACGCGCGCTCGCGCCGCAACAGGACGCCCTCGACGCCGTCGGCCGCCAGGTGACGTCCCGCCGGGCGGACGGCGACCACGTCCTGCCGGCGCCCGAGAACATCCTGCGCGCCTTCCGGCAGCCCTTCGAGGACGTGCGGGTGCTGATCCTGGGCCAGGACCCCTATCCCACACCAGGCCACCCGATCGGGCTGAGCTTCGCCGTGGACCGCCACGTGAGCCCGCTGCCCCGGTCCCTCGTCAACATCTACCAGGAGCTCTCGAACGACCTGGGCATCCCGCCGGCCCCGCACGGTGACCTGACGGCCTGGACGGGGCAGGGCGTGCTGTTGCTGAACCGCGTGCTGACCGTGGCGGCCGGCCAGCCGGCCAGCCATCGGGGAATGGGCTGGGAGCAGGTGACCGAGGCCGCCGTCCAGGCCCTGGCCGCGCGCGGCACGCCGCTGGTGGCGATCCTGTGGGGGGCTGACGCCCGCAAGATGGCCCCGGTGCTGACCCGGCACGCCCCGGCGGACGCGCCCCTGGGCATCATCGAGTCGGCGCACCCGTCCCCGCTCTCCGCCCGCCGGGGGTTCTTCGGGTCCCGGCCGTTCAGCCGGGCGAACGAGATGCTTCAGCAGTGGGGCGCCGAGCCCGTCGACTGGCGCGTCGACCACCCCTGAGACCGGCCGGTCCGTGTGTCAGCGGCGGCCGATCCGGCGCCGCTCGTTGGCCTGCAGGGCGGTGGTGAACGGACGGGCGATGGTGTCACCCAGCACCACGCCGGCGGCGATGGCCATGATGACGGCCGAGGCGTTGAACAGCCCCACCAGACCGGTTTCCAGCGCGCCGCTGTCCATGGCGACGCCATACATGGACCGGAAGATCGTGAGCCCGGGCAGGAGGAAGAGGATGGCGGGCACGGCGACCACGAGCTGGGGCGCACCCATCCTCAGTGCGGTGTAGCGCCCGAGGGCGCCGATGACCACGGCGGCCACGGCCGGCGTCAGCCGGGGACCGACGCCCAGGTACTCCGCCGCCGCGTAGGCCATGAACCCCGTCAGGGAGACCAGGGCGGTGGGCAGCAGCAGCTTCCACTCGGACTGCTCGAAGATCGAGTCCCAGATGGCCGCGAGGAAGACCAGCAGGGCCATGAACCAGACGGGGTAGGACGAGGAGCTGGCGGCGTCCACGTCCAGTTCGGCGAAGCCCAGCAGGCTGGCCACCACGACGGCGGACATGATCCCGGCGATCAGAGCGGCGAAGATCAGGGCGGCGGAGACGAAACGCCCGGCCGCCGTGACCGGGAAGCCGTTGATCGCGTCCTGCACCGCCGAGACGAACCGTCCCGAGGGCAACAGCAGCATGATGCCGCCGGCCACCACGAGCGAGGGCGCCAGCGGCACCTCGAGCTCGTAGAGGACCAGGGCGATCACGGTGGCGATGAACCCCCCGGCCATCGTGGCGAAGAACTCCGGGATCCGGGCCCGGCCCATCATGTCCATCACGGTGATCAGCAGGGACGTGGACAGCAGCGACACCCCCGCCCCCACCAGGTCGCCTCCGATGAACAGCACGAAGGTGGCGGCGAACAGCCCGGCGGCCAGCGTGTTCAGCCACTTGGGGAAGGGCTTGGGCTGGTGCCGGATGTCCGCCAGGCGCTGCTGCGCCTCATCCCGGTCCATCTCGCCGGCCGCGATCGCGGACACCAGTCGGTGCATCAGCGCCAGCCCCGCGTAGTTCTGCGACCAGGACCGCACCACGCGCTGCAGCGTGTACGGCGTCTTCCCGGCCGGGGCATAGTTCAGCGAGATCGACTGGTTGGTGATGTCCACCTCGGTCTCGTGCACGCCAAAGGCCTGGGTCACCACGATGATCGAGGTCTCCACCTCGAGGGCACCGGCGCCGAAGCGGAACAGCGTCTCCCCCAGCTTGAGGGCGAAGTCCAGGGTGGCCCGCTCGTCGGCGTCGGCCAGGCGCGTGGTACGCAGGTAGGGGTTGGCGTAGAAGCTGCCCGCGATCCGGTCGACGATGGGCATCGTCTGGGTCGGCAGGGGTTCCGAGTGCATGATCCGCCGGAACGCCGAGCTGCCGGAGAACCGCAGCCGGGGCCGCCGTGGCCCCGGCTTGGTGACCGGGGCCGTCGGCGTCCGGTCCGTGGACGGGCCTGCGGGGGCGAGCACGGACCGGGGCACCGGCACGGAGAGGGGAGGCTCCGTGATCGGGGTGTCGGTGCCCCCACCGGTGCCGGCCTCGCCTGCCGGGGCCGCCCCACCGCCCGGGCGTCCCGGCGCCTGCACGGACCGGGCCTCACCGTGTGGGGCGGCCGGGCCCTGGCCCGTGGGCGGCATCCCGGCGGCCTCGGCGGCCGGCCCGAGGGGGAAGTCGGTGATCGAACTCGTGGCGGGCGCGACGGCCTCGACGGAACCGTCAGCCCCGGGCCGACCGTCGGCTGCGGCCGGCGTCCGCGCGGCGGGCCGGATGATGGGGATCTGGGACAGTTCCACGGGCGGCTCCTGGATGCGCCCGCGGCCCGCCCGGGTCCCGGTCTCCTCGTCCACGCTCTGCCCTCCTGTCCGTCAGCGGGCCGCGGCACACCCCCGCAGCACGTCCCTCACCGACCCACCCTCGCCCATTAACGACTGAAGGGCCCGGTCCGGGCCCTTCAGGAGTGGTGGATCTTACTGGACTCGAACCAGCGACCTCTCGCGTGTGAAGCGAACGCTCTAACCAACTGAGCTAAAGATCCAACAGCGTGCCAGCGTGATCCCAACAGGGGCCGACAGCTATGAAAGCGTAGCAGAATCCTGCCGAAACGTTAAAACCGGGGACTGTCCACCCTGCCGCCCACCCAGGCACCTACCCTGCGGCCCGCCGTGGCGCGGCCCGGCCCGGCCGCCGCCCTACGATGAACGGCATGGACGCTGTGAGACGGCTGGGCGCGCACCCGGCCTTCCGGACCGGTGCCTCGGTGGCCTTCGCCACGGGGCTCTACGGGATCTCCTTCGGGGCACTCGGGGTGGCCGCCGGCCTGGACGTGTGGCAGACCATCGCCCTGAGTGCGCTGATGTTCACCGGCGGATCCCAGTTCGCCTTCGTCGGCGTGCTGGCCGGTGGCGGCGCCGGCCCGGCCGCCACGGGCGCCGCCAGCCTGCTGGGCGTGCGCAATGCGGTGTACGGCATCCAGGTCAACGCCATGCTGCGGCCCGGCCCGGCGCTGAAACCGCTGGCCGCCCACGTGACCATCGACGAGTCGGCCGCCACGTCCATGGCCCAGCCCGACCCTCACGGCCGCCGCATCGGCTTCTGGACAGCCGGCGTCGGGGTCTGGGTGCTCTGGGTGGGCTTCACGGTGCTCGGGGCGGTGGCCGGGGACCTGATGGGCGATCCGAAGGCCTGGGGCCTCGACGGCGCCGCCGCGGCGGCGATGCTCGGACTGCTGTGGCCCCGGCTGGCGACGGGGGACGCCTGGGCCCTGGCGGCGGTGACCGCCCTGGTCACCACGGTCACCCTGCCGGTGCTGCCCTCCGGGATCCCGATCTTGCTGGCCGGAGCGGTCGCCGGCCTCTGGGGGTGGTTCGGACCCGGACGGGGCGGCCGGACTGCTCCTGCCCGGGGCGGCGAGCGCGCCGGGGCCGAGGGGGCGGGGGTATGAGCATGTGGGGCTGGATTTTGCTGGGCAGCGCGATCGCCTTCGCCACCAAGCTGGTGGGCTACCTGGTGCCCGCCACCGTGCTGGAGGACCCGCGGATGCTGCGCACGGCCAACGCCGTGACGATCGGACTGCTCTCCGCGCTCGTGGTGATGAACACCGCGGCGGCGGGCCAGGGGCTGCTGCTGGACGCACGGTTCGGCGCGCTCGTGGCCGCGGCCGTCGCCCTGCTCCTGCGGGCGCCCTTCCTGGTGGTCGTCCTCACCGGGGCCGTTGCCGCTGCCGGGCTGCGCCTGCTCGGCTTCCCGTGACGTCCGCTTGGCCTCGTCCGCGCCCCGCCCACTGGGAGTTGCGCACCACGGTGACAACGGACCCCGTCCGGACGGCGCGGTGCGCGTCTGGACGGGGTCGGTGGAGCCCCCTACCGGATTCGAACCGGTGACCTGCTGTTTACAAGACAGCTGCTCTGGCCAGCTGAGCTAAGGAGGCGAGAAGGGCCGGTGTCCGGGCGTCGTGACGACGCCGGCGACCGGCCCTTCAAGGGTAGCGGATCGTCCGCTCAGCCCTGCTGATCCATCACGGACTGGGCCCAGTCCGTGAAGGACTGGCCCTCCTCGGCGGACTCGGACCAGTTCTGGCCGTTCACGAACACCGTGGGCGTGCCGGTCACGCCGTCCGCGCGGGCGCTCGCCCCGGTGTACTTCACGAAGGGACGGTAGGTGTTGCCGTCCACGCACCCGCCGACGTCGGCGCCCAGATCCGAGGCCATCGACGTCAGCTCGTCGTCGCTCATGCCCTCGCCGGTGTAGGCGCCGAACACCTCGGTGACGAAGGCATTGTAGTGCTCGGGGGACTCCTCGGCCACGCACAGCGCGGCATTGGCGGCACGCGAGGAGTAGTTGCCGGTGGCCGGGTTGTCGAGGAAGTCCAGGAGGCGGTACTCGACGGTGGCCTCACCGGCGTCGAGCCATTCGTTGAGCTGTTCGCCGTTCTCCGCCTCGAAGCTGGCGCAGTGCACGCAGTTGGCGTCGGCGTAGATGATGATCTGGGCCGGGTCGCCGGCCCCGCGCTCCTCCAGCCCGGGCACCGTCTCCATCGGGGTGGCGGTCTCCGGCACCTGAACGGCGGCGGCGTCCACCTCCTGGCCGCCGAACTCGCTGGGCGCCAGCTCGGTGGTCGAGGTCATCACCACGCCACCGTGCTCGTTGCCGGCTGCCGGGGCCGGGCCGGTGTCCGGGATGGACCGCGAGGAGTTCATGAAGATGACGCCCACGACCACCGCGACCACCACGACGACGCCGATCACGACGCCCCAGCGCACCATGAGGGAGCGCCGCCTCTCCTGACGCCGCTGCTCCTCCTGCATCTGGCGGGCCTTCTCGCGGGCACTCTGCTGTCGTTCTGCCTTGGTCTGCTTGCTGTTGGAAGCCATCGTCCTGCCTGTCGGTTCAGCGGTGGTCTGGGGCAGTGCCGGCGGGCCGTCCCCGAGGCCTCGTCCGGGCCGTGGGCCAGCCTAGCGGTCCCGCCTGGGAAGCCGACCTGAACCACGGCCCCGCCGGCCCTGACGCTAGGCTGGGCGAGGGCCGCCGGTCCGTCCGGTGCCCCGGCCGCCTGCGCCGTGCGGGCGCCGCCGTTGAGGACGAGGAGGTCCGTCGTGAGCGACACCCTGAAGACCGGAGTGCCCACGGGCACCGTGCCGTTCGTCGATCGTTCGTCCGGGGTCCCGCCCGCCCCGGGCCAGTATGACTTCGTGGTGGTCTCCAACCGGCTGGCCGTGGACCGGGTCGTCGACGAGGAGGGCAACGCCTCGTGGCAGCGCTCCCCCGGCGGGCTGGTCACGGCCTTGGCCCCCATCATGGCCCGCGAGGAGGGCGCGTGGGTCGGCTGGAACGGCGCGGCTACCGCGTCCTCGCAGATCGAGGACGCGGACGGCGAGGAGGACGAGGACCTCGAGGCCACGGAGGAGCACTGGGAGCCGTTCGACCACGACGGCATGCACCTGGTCCCGGTCCCGCTGACCGCCCGGGACATCCGCGA
>DATBUG010000025.1:0-3095 GCA_036516315.1 Citricoccus sp. | reverse complement strand
GAGCGGACCGGGGTCGCCGTCCTGGTCCAGCACCCGGGCTCCGGACGACTGGTGCTCGAGCACGCCCTGCTCGGCGCTGACGACGACGCGATCGTCGAGCTGGTGTTGGGGGCCGACAAGGCGGGCGTGGACGTCCCGTTCGGCTGGCCGGAGCCCTTCCTCCGCCTGGTCACCGGGCACCGGGCCGGCACCCTGGCCCCGGCCCCGGACTCCGGACCGTCCTGGCGGCGCGAGCTGGCCCTGCGCACCACGGACCGGGCGGTGCATGAGCTGACCGGCCTGACGCCCCTGAGCGTGTCCACGGACCGGATCGCCTATCCCGCCCTGCGGTGGGCGAACCTGGCGGCCCGCATGCGCGCCGCCGGGGTGCCGGTGGAAGCGGACGGTACCGGCGTGGCCTGCGAGGTGTACCCGGCAGCCGCCCTACGGACGTGGGGCCTGCCGTTCCGGGCCTACAAGAGGGCCGGTCGCGAGCCGGTGCGGGACGATCTCGTCGCCGCCCTGGCGGGACGGATGCCGCACCTCGACCTGGCCGGGCACACGGAGACCCTGGTGGCGCAGGACGATGTCCTGGACGCGCTGGTGTCCGCCCTCGTGGCCCGGGAGGTGTACCACGGCAACTCCCACCTCCCGGACGCCGGGCAGCTGGCGCCAGCCCGCCGGGAGGGATGGGTCCACGTCCCGACCGGGCCGCCTACAGGCCGTGCTCCCTGAACGTGCGCACGTCACCGTCCTCGAACCTCTGCTCCAGGATCCGGCCGTTCGTACGCATCGCCTCGAGGTCCTGGCGGAGGACGGCCTGCCGGCTGGCCGCCACCTCGGCGGCCAGCACCCGCAGCTGGGAGATCCATTCCGGCGCTGCCTGCGGCTTGGCGGAGTCGGGCAGGCGCAGGAAGACGTCGAGGGTGTTCGGCAGGTACTGGTAGACGATCGACTCCAAGGCCATGCGTTGTTCCGGGACGCGGCCGACGTCGTGCCAGCGTTCGATCACCTCCTGCAACGACGCCAGGATCAGGCCCAGCTCCCGGTCGGCGGCCGGCGGGATCCGCCCACGGTGCGCGCGCACGGACTGCCGGAAGTCGCCGAGCCGGTCGGCCATCTCCTCCCGGCTGGCCCCGTCCACCGGGATGCCGGAGGCGTAGGTGCGGCGGGCTGGTGGGGTGAGGAAGTATGCGGCGCCGTAGCCGAGGAAGGCTGCGATGACGGCGGCCAACGGGGACTGGGACAGCACCAGGATGGTCACCAGGACGGCGAGGAAGGCCGCAGACCCGGCGAGGTGGGGCCTCGAGGCCAGGAACGCACCGAGGCCGGACCTCTCGTCGCTGGTGGCCACGGAACTCCTCGAACCTGGACGGCGCTGCTGGTGTGGCCATTGTAGTGCGGCGGCCCACCGGAGGGGCCGGCGCCTAGCATGGGAGCATGTCCCTTCCCGAGACCGTCCGGACCGCCGCCCGTGGCGAGGACCTGCGCCGCGTACTGGCCGGGGCCTTCGCCGCCGAACTGCTCGACCTCAGCGAGGAGGGCCGGCAAGCGTGTGCGACCGACCGCGGGCCGCGGACCGCTTGGACCCCGGCGGTTCCGGAGGCCGTGGTGTACGCCGACCGCACCGAACACGTCCAGCAGCTGATGCGCCTGGCCACCGAGCACGGGTTCCCCGTCATCGCCCGGGGCGCCGGCACGGCCCTGTCCGGCGGCGGGCACGCCCTGCCCGGGTGCGTGGTGCTCTCCTTGGAGCGCATGGACCGCATCGTCTCGATCGACCCCGAGGACTGCTCGGCCACCGTGGAGCCCGGGGTCATCAACGCGGACCTGGGCGAGGCCGCCGCTCCCCATGGGCTGATGTACGCCCCGGACCCGGCCAGCTACCGGATCTCGACGATCGGCGGGAACGTGGCCACCAACGCCGGGGGGCTGCGCTGCGCCAAGTACGGCGTGACCCGGGACTCGGTCCTGGCCCTGGACGTGGTGCTCGCGGACGGCACCCTGATCCGCACCGGCACCTCCACGCTCAAGGGTGTGGCCGGTTACGACCTCACCGGTCTGTTCACCGGCTCGGAGGGAACCCTGGGGGTCATCACCGGCATCACCGTGCGGTTGCGCCCGGCGCCAGCCCGCGTGGAGACGGCCGCGGCCTGGTTCCCGGACTTCCCGACGGCGGCCGCCGGCGTCCTGGCCATCAGTGCGGCCCGCGTGCAGCCGGCCATCTTGGAGATCATGGACCGAGGGACCATGGAGGCTCTCGACGGGGCGCACGGGTCCACCCTGTGCGCGAGGGGGTCCGCGATGCTCCTGGTGCAGACCGACGGCTACGGGGCGCTCGAGGAGATGTCCGTCATCCGGGCCGAGCTCGAGGCCCTCGGGGGCACGATGACGCCCGTCGGGGATCCGGAGGCCACGGGCCTGGTGGACCTGCGCCGTCATGCCCGCGGTGACGACGTACCCACCCTGATCGCCGTCGGCGAGGACGTGGCGGTGCCCCGGTCTCGGCTGGTCGAGTACGTGCGGGGACTGGAGCGGATGGCGGTGGATCATGCGGTGAGCCTGAAGGTCGTCGCCCACGCCGGGGACGGCAACCTGCACCCGTCATTCTGGATCGCGGCGGACGATCAGGGCACGGCCATGCAGCGTCTCGACGCCGCCCTGGACGAATCCGTTCGCCTCGCCCTGGACATGGGCGGCACCATCACCGGTGAGCACGGGGTGGGGTCGTACAAGCTGCGCTGGCTGGCCTGGGAGCAGTCCGGCGCGGTGGTCGAGATCCAGCGCGGCATCAAGCGCGTGCTCGACCCGCAGGGGATCCTGAATCCGGGACGGGCCATCCTCTGACGAGGGCGGTACCCGGGCCGGTGGTCCAGGGGCGTGCCCACCCGCCGGGGCGGCCGGCGCCCGGGAGCTGCCATGACGCACGTCACCCCGGCACCGTTTTGGTGTTTCGGCGCAACCGGGACTAGGATGGCTCACTGTGGTTCCCCGCCGGAGACGGAGCGGAATCACGCTCCACGGGGTGTGGCGCAGCTTGGTAGCGCGCGTCGTTCGGGACGACGAGGCCGCAGGTTCAAATCCTGTCACCCCGACCAGCGAAGGGGCCCGATCCA
>DATBUG010000024.1:0-4571 GCA_036516315.1 Citricoccus sp. | reverse complement strand
GACGCCCTGAACGACGTCGGCCGGCCCGCCGCCGTCCGCTTGGCGGTCCTGGTGGACCGCGGCCACCGCGAGCTGCCCATCCGGGCGGACTTCGTGGGCAAGAACCTGCCGACCTCCACCGCCGAGCGCGTCCAGGTGCGGCTGCTGGAGGTCGACGGCCCGGACGGCACGGGCGAGGTGTCCGAGGACGCGGTCACCATCACGGACGTGCCGGGTGCGCTTGGCGCCGCGGGGGAGGCCAGCCGGTGAAGCACCTGCTGTCCACCCAGGACCTCTCCCACGCCGACGCGCTGCGCATCCTGGACACCGCCGAGGAGATGTCCGCCGTCTCCGGCCGCGAGGTCAAGAAGCTCCCCGCGCTGCGTGGGCGCACCGTGGTCAACCTCTTCCTCGAGGACTCCACCCGCACCCGCATCTCCTTCGAGGCCGCCGCCAAGCGGCTCAGCGCGGACGTGATCAACTTCTCCGGCAAGGGCTCCTCGGTCTCCAAGGGCGAGTCCCTCAAGGACACCGTCCAGACCCTCGAGGCGATCGGTGCCGACGCCATCGTCATGCGCCACTGGGGATCCGGCGCGGCGGCCCAGCTGGCGTCCTCCGGCTGGATCACCTCCGCCGTGGTCAATGCCGGGGACGGCACCCACGAGCACCCCACGCAGGCCCTGCTGGACGCCCTGACGCTGCGACGCCACCTGGCCCGCCGCCACGGCACCGGCCCGCGCGGCACGGACCTGGCCGGGATGCGGATCGTGATCGTCGGGGACATCCTGCACTCCCGCGTGGCCCGCTCCAACCTCTGGCTGCTCTCCACGCTGGGCGCCGAGGTCACCCTGGCCGCCCCGCCGACCCTGATGCCCGTGGGCGTGGAGCAGTGGCCCTGCCGGATCACCTACTCCCTGGACGAGGCGATCGCCGCCGGGCCGGACGCCGTGATGATGCTGCGCGTGCAGTCCGAGCGCATGCACGAGGCCTACTTCCCCTCGGCGGCGGAATACACCCGGTCCTGGGGACTGACCGACGACCGGCTGGCCCTGCTGGAGGCCTCCGGCGCGCCCGACGCCGTGATCATGCACCCCGGTCCCATGAACCGCGGCCTGGAGATCTCGGCGGCGGCCGCGGACTCGGTGCGCAACACAGCCCTCGAGCAGGTGGCCAACGGGGTCTCGGTCCGCATGGCAGTGCTGTACCTCGTGCTCTCCGGCACGGACGGCGCCACCACCCCCACCCTCGTCCCGACCCGCCAGGAGGCCTGACCCGTGAGCCCCACCGCCACCCGCTACCTGATCACCGGAGGCAGACTGCCGGACGGGACCGACGGTGACGTCCTGGTCCAGGACGGCCTGGTGGCCGCCGTCGGGCCACGATTGTCCCCGGACACCGGGCAGGACGCCGGCCCCCTCGAGACCGTGGACGCGACCGGGCGGATCGTGCTGCCCGGCCTCGTGGACCTGCACACCCACCTGCGCGAACCGGGCCGCGAGGACGCCGAGACGGTCGAGACCGGCACCCGGGCCGCCGCCATGGGTGGGTTCACCTCCGTCCATGCGATGGCGAACTCGACGCCGGTCGCGGACTCCGCGGGCGTCGTCGAACAGGTCTGGCAGCTGGGCCGCGAGGCCGGCTGGTGCGACGTCCACCCGGTCGGCGCCGTCACGGTGGGCCTGGCCGGTGAGCGGCTCGCCGAGCTGGGGGCCATGGCCGCCTCGCGCGCCGAGGTCCGGGTGTTCTCCGACGACGGGATGTGCGTGTCCGACCCGGTGCTGATGCGCCGCGCCCTGGAGTACGTCAAGGCCTTCGACGGCGTGGTCGCCCAGCACGCGCAGGAACCCCGGCTGACCGAGGGGGCGCAGATGAACGAGGGCGAGCTGTCCTCCGTGCTGGGCCTGACCGGCTGGCCGGCCGTCGCCGAGGAGGCGATCATCGCCCGGGACGTCCTGCTCGCCCAGCACGTCGGCTCCCGGCTGCACGTGTGCCACGTCTCCACCGCCGGGTCCGTGGAGATCATCCGCTGGGCCAAGGAGCGGGGGATCGACGTCACCGCCGAGGCCACGCCCCACCACCTGCTGCTGACCGAGGAGCTGGTGCGCACCTACGACCCGGTCTTCAAGGTCAACCCGCCGCTGCGCCGCGAGGCGGACGTCATGGCCCTGCGCGAGGGCCTGGCGGACGGCACGATCGACACGGTCGGCACCGACCACGCCCCGCACACGGCCGAGACCAAGGAGTGCGAGTGGACGGTCGCGGCCATGGGCATGACCGGCCTCGAGACGGCGCTGCCCGTGGTCCAGCACGCCCTCGTGGACACCGGCCTGATGGACTGGGCCGGCGTGACCCGGATCCTCAGCTCCACGCCGGCGCGCATTGGCCGGCTCACCGACCAGGGCCGCGTCTCGCCGGACGGAGCCCTCGAGATCGGCGCCCCGGCCAACCTGGCCGTCTACGACCCGCACGTGACCCGCACGGTGGACCCGGCGACCCACGCCACCCGCTCGCGCAACAGCCCCTACCGCGGCATGGAGCTGCCCGGCCAGGTCACCGACGTGTTCAACCACGGGCATCCGGTGGTGCGTGAACGCACCCTGGCCACGCCCCGCACCCACTAGAGAAGGACCTTCCCAGACGTGAACGACTACAGCGCCGAGTACACCCTCATCGGGTTCCTCACGGTGATCGTGCTGATCGCCATCGTGGCCCTCATGTGGTGGGGCTGGCGCAACCGGAAGCGACGGCAGCAGGACATCGCCGCCCCGGCGGAGCTGCCCCCGGCCCTGCTGGAGGCCGCCCCGATGGCGGCGGCCGAGGGCATGTACGTGAGCACCGTGCGCGGCCGGGACTACCTGGACCGGATCGCCGTGCACGGCCTGGGCGTGCGCACCAACGCCCGCCTCGAGGTCCACGCGGAGGGCGTCGCGGTGCTGCGCCAGGGCAGCGCCAACTTCCTCATCCCCGCCGCCGACCTCCTCGAGGTCGGCCTGGACTCCGGCATGAGCGGCAAGTTCGTCGAGCAGGGCGGGCTCGTGGTGGTGACCTGGCTGCTCGGCGGCCAGGAGGTCACCACCGGCTTCCGCACCCGCACCGCCGCGGACCGCGACCCGCTGCGCGCGGCCATCGAGCGCATCGCCCCAGACCACGGTGACGGCACCCGCGCCGCCGCCTGACCCACGCCTCAACGACCCCACCAGCAGATGGAGTACCTTCCGTGAGCCTGTTGAACCCCGAACCGGCCCTGTTCGTCCTGGGCGACGGCACCGTCCACCGCGGACGCGCCTACGGTGCCACCGGCACCACCCTGGGCGAGGCCGTCTTCACCACCGGCATGACCGGTTACCAGGAGACGCTGACCGACCCCTCATACGCCCGGCAGATCATCGTCCAGACCTTCCCTCACATCGGCAACACCGGGATCAACGACGAGGACGCCGAGTCCCGTGACATCTTCGCTGCGGGCTACGTGGTGCGCGACGCCGCCCGCCGGCCCTCCAACTGGCGCTCCCGGCGCAGCCTGGACGAGGAACTGGCCGCCCGCGGCGTCGTCGGGATCCAGGGCGTGGACACCCGCGCGATCACGCGCCACCTGCGCACCGAGGGGTCCATGAAGGCCGGGATCTTCTCCGGCGACTCCGCCCGCCGCCCCGAGCACGAGCTCATCGCCGAGGTCAACGCCCAGCCGGCCATGGCCGGGGCCCGCCTGGCCGAACAGGTCACCACCGAGGCGCCGTACGTCGTCGAGCCCGCCGACCACGGCTGGCAGGGCGAGCCGCTGCACGAGGTGGTGGCTCTCGACCTCGGGCTCAAGGCCGCCACCCCCCGACATCTGGCCTCCCGCGGGGTGCGCCTGCACGTGCTGCCGGCGACGGCGACCTTCGAGGACATCACCGCCCTGGCCCCGTCCGGGGTGTTCCTCTCCAACGGGCCCGGCGACCCGGCCACCGCGGACGAGCAGGTCGCGCTGCTGCGCCAGGTGCTCGACGCACAGATCCCGTTCTTCGGCATCTGCTTCGGCAACCAGGTCTTCGGCCGCGCCCTGGGCTTCGGCACCTACAAGCTGCCGTTCGGCCACCGCGGCCCCAACCAGCCCGTCCTGCACAAGGCGACCGGGCGGGTGGAGATCACCTCCCAGAACCACGGCTTCGCCGTCGACGCGCCGCTCGGCGAGCCCGTCGTGGCCCCCGAGTCCGCCTACGGCCGGGTGGAGGTCTCGCACTGGTCTCTCAACGACCAGGTCGTCGAGGGGTTGCGCCTGCTCGACCGCCCCGCCTTCTCCGTCCAGTTCCACCCCGAATCGGCCGCCGGCCCGAACGACTCGGTCGACCTGTTCGACATGTTCATCACGATGATGACCGAGCACGCCGGAACCACCACCGCCAACCCCGCTGAAGGAGCCTGAACCCGATGCCCAAGCGCACCGATCTGCAGTCCGTCCTGGTCATCGGTTCCGGTCCGATCGTCATCGGCCAGGCCGCCGAGTTCGACTACTCCGGCACCCAGGCCATCCGCGTGCTGAAGGAGGAGGGCCTGCGCGTCGTGCTGGTCAACTCCAACCCGGCGACCATCATGACCGACCCGGAGCTGGC
>DATBUG010000023.1:0-1711 GCA_036516315.1 Citricoccus sp. | reverse complement strand
CGGAACTCCGGGCATGGTGAGCTGGATGAGCTTCATCGCCACCTGGTTGGAGACCCCCGCCACGGCGATGCGGTCCGCCACCTGCTGGACGGCCTCGCGCAGCTCCCCCTTGCCCGTGGCGCGTTCGGCCAGGTCGGCCAGGCGCGCCTCGAACGTCTCGTCCTGCTCGGTCCAGGTGGTGCGGGTGGCGGCCTCCCGGGCGGCCTTGAGCGCGTAGTCGGCCAGGCGCTGGGTCTCCAGCGGACCGCCGTCCACGGGCCAGGCGCCGACGATGGTCTCCCAGAGCAGCTTCTCGAACGGGCCGTCCCCGAGCGGGGCCAGGGCCATGAGTCGGTCCAGGGCGGCCGCCCACTCCTGCGGGATCTCGGAGAGCACGTCGATCCGGGCCCGGACGTCCTCGCTGCGCTTGGTGTCATGCGTGGACAGGGTGGTCATGGTGCGTGGCATCCGGGCCTGCCGGTCAGCCTGGGCCGCGTGGAACCCCTCGAGCCCGAGCGCGAACGAGGACGGGTCCCCGCCCACTTCGTTGAGGGAGGCCAGACGGGAGTACCGGTAGAAGGCGGTGTCCTCCACCCCCTTGGCCATCACCATGCCGGAGGTCTGCTGGAAGCGCTCGGCCAACGGGTGGTCCGGGTCGCCCAGCAGCGGCAGCAACGCCTCGAGCACGTCGGCCAGCTCGGGCCGGCGCCGGCGGACCTCCGCGGCGGCGTCGTCGAGGTACTCCCGGCCCGTGGGCAGATACGAGCGGTAGACCGGGAAGCAGGCCAGCAGCTCGGCCAGGGTGTCCTGGAGCCGGTGGTGCCCGGCCGCGTCCTGGCCGGTGCCGTCCCCGGAGTCCTCCCCGCTCTCCTCGTCCCCGGGCACGAGCCCGGGCACCAGGCGGGCCAGCCGCTCCACCTCCGCGTGGAGCATGCCGTCGGCCACGGCACGCTTGGTGCCGTGGATCATCTCCGCCCAGACCGCCTCGGCGGCACCGCCCCCGGTGGCGTCCCAGTCCCCGAGGCGGGCGGCCACGGCGTCCAGGGCGGGCGCCCCGGCCGGGTCGGTGAGCACCCGGTCCACCTCCCCGAGCGCGTCGTACCCGGTGGTCCCGTCCACGGCCCAGGCCGCCGGCAGCCGCTCCCCGGGTTCGAGGATCTTCTCCCCCAGCAGGTAGACCCCGCCCGTGGCCTGGCGCAGGTTCTCGAAGTACCCCCCCGGATCGGCCAGGCCGTCAGGGTGGTCCACGCGCAGCCCGTCGACGAGCCCGTCCCGGACCCAGGACAGGATCTCACGGTGCGTCTCCGCGAACACCCGGGGGATCTCCACCCGGACGCCGGCCAGGGAGTTGACCGCGAAGAACCGCCGGTAGTTGAGGTTGTCGTCCGCCTCCCGCCAGGGCATCAGCCGGTAGTTCTGCAGCTCGTGCACAGCCCGGGCCAGGCGCTCCTCCGCCGGCGCGGCGTCCTCGGCCGGGCCGGCCGCGAGCGCGGCACGGGCCGTCTCCTCGGTCCCCGGCGCCAGGGGGTAGACATTGTCGTAGTAGTGCAGTTCGCCATCGACGACCCGCAGCTTGGCGAGCTCGGCCTCGGGGTCCTCGGGGGTGCCGTCCCCGAGCACGGGCAGCCAGATCCGGCTGTCCCCGGCGGCCCAGTCGATGTCGAAGGCCGTCGCGTACTTCGAGGCCCGGCCGTACTTGAGCACGTCCCACCACCACGCGTTGTCCTTCGGG
>DATBUG010000022.1:0-4824 GCA_036516315.1 Citricoccus sp. | reverse complement strand
GGAACCTCGAGCGCGTCCAGGAGGCAGCATGAACTCCACGGCACCCTCCGAGGTGACGTCCCCCGCCCCCGTGCACCCGGCGGACCGCCACGACGCCATCAGGGTGCACGGGGCCCGGCAGAACAACCTCAAGGACGTCTCCCTGGAGCTGCCCAAGCGCCGCCTGACCGTGTTCACCGGGGTCTCCGGCTCCGGCAAGAGTTCCCTGGTGTTCGGCACCATCGCCGCGGAGTCCCAGCGGCTGATCAACGAGACCTACTCCTCCTTCGTCCAGGGGTTCATGCCCTCCATGGACCGCCCGGAGGTGGACGTCCTGGACGGACTGACGACGGCGATCATCGTGGACCAGGAGCGCCTGGGGGCGGACCCGCGCTCGACCCTGGGCACGGCCACGGACGTCAACGCCCAGCTGCGGATCCTGTTCAGCCGGCTGGGCGAACCCCACATCGGCCCGCCCAACGCCTACTCCTTCAACGTGCCCTCCGTCTCGGCCTCCGGCGCGATCACGGTCGAACGCGGTGGCAAGACCATCGCCGAGAAGGCCACCTTCAACCGGCTCGGCGGGATGTGTCCCCACTGTGAGGGCCGCGGGTCCGTGACCGATGTCGACCTGACGGCCATCGTGGACGAGGAGAGGACGCTGCAGGACGGCGCGATCCTCGTGCCGGGGTACAGCATGGACGGGTGGTACGGCCGGATATACCGGGGCGCCGGGTACTTCCCGATGGACAAGCCGGTGAAGACGTTCACCAAGAAGCAGCGGCACGACCTGCTCTACCGCGAGGCGACCAAGCTCAAGGTCGAGGGGGTCAACCTGACCTACCTGGGCCTGATCCCCTCGATCCAGCGCTCGATGCTCAGCAAGGACCGCGAGGCCATGCAGCCGCACATCAGGCGCTTCGTGGACCGGGCGGTCACCTTCGCCACCTGCCCGGACTGCGAGGGGACGCGCCTGGCGCCGGAGGCGCGGTCCTCGCGCATCCGGGGCAAGAACATCGCCGAGCTGTGCGCCCTGCAGATCTCCGACCTGGCTGAGTGGGTGCGGGGGCTGGACGAACCCACGGTGGCCCCGCTGCTGGCCTCCCTGGCCGAGACCCTCGACGCGTTCGTGGAGATCGGCCTGGGTTACCTCAGTCTCGACCGCCCGGCGGGCACCCTCTCCGGGGGCGAGGCCCAGCGCACCAAGATGATCCGGCACCTCGGTTCGTCCCTGACGGACGTGACCTACGTGTTCGACGAACCGACCATCGGGCTGCACCCCCATGACATCGAGAAGATGAACGGGCTGCTGCTGGAGCTGCGGGACAAGGGCAACACCGTGCTGGTGGTGGAGCACAAGCCGGAGATGATCGCGATCGCCGATCACGTCGTGGACCTCGGACCCGGCGCCGGCACCGCTGGCGGTGAGGTGACCTACGAGGGCGAGTTGGAGGGGCTGCGGGCCTCCGGAACGCTCACCGGTCGGCACCTGGACGACCGGGCGCGGCTGAAGACCGACGTCCGTGCGTCCCGCGGCGCGCTCGAGGTGCGCGGGGCGGACACGAACAACCTGCGCGGCATCGACGTCGACATCCCGCTGGGCGTCCTGGTCGCGGTCACCGGGGTGGCCGGGTCCGGCAAGAGCTCCCTCGTGCACGGGTCCGTCGCCGGGCGCGAGGGCGTGGTGGTCGTGGACCAGTCCGCCATCAAGGGCTCCCGCCGGTCCAACCCCGCCACCTACACGGGCCTGCTCGAGCCGATCCGGAAGGCCTTCGCCAAGGCCAACGGCGTCAAGCCCGCCCTGTTCAGCGCGAACTCCGAAGGGGCGTGCCCGGCGTGCAAGGGCGCCGGCGTGATCTACACCGAGCTGGGGTTCATGGCCACGGTGGCCACCACCTGCCAGGACTGCGACGGCAAGCGCTACCAGCCGGCCGTGCTGGAGTTTACCCTCGGGGGCCGGGACATCTCCGAGGTGCTGGCGATGTCCGTGGCCGAGGCCGAGGAGTTCTTCGCCGGGGGAGAGGCCCGCCTGCCCGCCGCGCACAAGATCTTGTCCCGGCTGGCCGATGTTGGGCTCGGGTACCTGACCCTGGGCCAGCCGCTCACCACGCTGTCCGGTGGCGAGCGGCAACGGCTGAAGCTGGCCAACGAGATGGCGGCCTCCGCACAGGTCTACATCCTCGACGAACCCACGACCGGGCTGCACCTGGCCGACGTCGAGAACCTGCTGGCCCTGCTGGACCGGCTGGTGGACGCGGGACGGACGGTGATCGTGATCGAGCACCACCAGGCTGTCATGGCCCACGCGGACTGGATCATCGATCTGGGGCCGGGGGCCGGTCACGACGGCGGCCGGGTCGTCTTCGAGGGCGCCCCGGCCGAGCTGGTCGCCACCGCGGGCACGGCGAGGGAGACGCTCACCGGCCGGCACCTGGCCCGGTATGTGCAGGACTGACCTGCGTCGGACACTGGGGAATTCCTCGTGCTCGATGCCCGACGATCGCTCAGTTATGTCAACTTGCTGGTCGAGTGCCACGAGAGCGAAGAGGGTGGTGCGGGGACGCAGGAGATGAGCGCCGAGAGGCTCGTGGCGGCCGGCCAAACCGTCACGGGTACGCCCGCCGTCGGACCGCCAGAGGTCAGGCACGGGACGCGGCGCGAGAGGCGTCCACGCGCCGTGCTGCAGCGTCAACGATCGCGTTCTGGGCCGGTGCCGAACTGAGCCGTCCTGAGCTGCGTCCAGGCGTGCGTCCACGCAGAGAAAAACCCCTGGAATACGGGCCCTGGCGCCTCGGCATGAGCCCCGCCTCGGTGAGCCGATAATCTACATTATGTCAATTAGTCGGCCACTCACGCTCCCTCTTCTCCCACCTCTTCTCCCACCTCGCGACGTCCTGGGCGGCGCGGTGCCTCTCCCCTGAGAGCTCGCGAGCCGGCCGGATCCGCCAGGCCAGGCTATTCATGGACGCGCCGCACGTCCGCGGGGTAACGCCCGGTCGACGTGTAGACGTGTATAAGGTCTACACAGTCAGCGCTCAGGCCGGACCAACACCGGAATGGTGTTCTGAGGTCCGGCTAATGTCTCCGCGGACCGAGGTGAATCTCGAAGGCCCGCGATGGAGCCGGTGCCGCTGTGAGGCTGCCGGCACGGAAACGAGGATGAGATGAACCTGAGACGACTCCCCGACGCTGTACTCGTCCTCATGGCCGCGGCGGCCATCCTGCTGGTGGCCACGCTGGGACTCCTGGTCTTCCTCTCGGGCGGCACACGCGGCTTGCGGACCAGCGACATCGGTGCGCAGTCACCGGCGCAGTCCCGGACGGCCTACGACCATCTGGAGCGGTTCCAGGCCCTGGCTGAGGAGCATGGCGACCGGGCCGCCGGCACACCCGGGTACGAGGCCGCGGCCCAGTACGTCGAGGCACAGCTCGCCGCCGCCGGCTACGAGACCACCCGGCACTACTTCACGGTGCAGACGCGGCACGGCCAGTTCGAGACGTTCAGCGTCCTGGCAGAGACCGCAGGCGGTGACGAGGACAACGTCATCATGCTGGGTGCTCACCTGGACGGCGTGCCCGGGAGCCCGGCGATCAATGACAACGCCTCCGGGGCGGCGGCCCTGCTGGAGACCGCCCGCCGGCTCAGCGACGAGCCCGAACCACTCGCCCACACAGTGCGCCTGGCGTGGTGGGGCGCCGAGGAGTACCGCGGTTATCCCGGGTCCAGTCACTACGTGGAGGAACTGGAGGACGAGGACGAGACGGAGACGATCGCCGCGTACCTGAACTTCGACATGGTGGCCTCCCCCAACCACGTGATCGCGCTCTACGACGCCCACGACACCGATACCCGCCTCGACGTGCCCGATGGATCCACCGGCGTCATGGCGGTGCTCACGGACTACTTCGACGCCCGCGGCGAGCCCTGGGTGACCACTGGATGGGACTACGAGTCCGACCAGGTGGCGTTCGCCGAGGCGGATATCCCCGTCGGTGGGCTCTTCACCGGCAGCGATGAGCGCAAGTCCAGCCGCGAGGCCCGGCTCTTCGGCGGTGAGGCCGGGCAGCCCCGCGATCCGAACTATCACCGCCCGGGCGATGATCTGGGCAACGTCGACCCGGCGACGCTGGAGCTCACGACCGACGCCATGTTCCATGCGGCCGCGACCCTGGGCCAGGACATCACGTCCCTGCAGGACGACGACTAGAGACCCCGCCGAGAGGTCACCAGATCCCGTGTCTCAGGCCAGGAAGTCCAGCAGGATGCGGTTGAACTCGTGGGCGTGACTCACGTTCACCCCGTGCGGGGCGCCCGGGATGACCTCCAGGCGTGAGCCCTCCAGGGCCCGGTGGGTCCGCAAGCCGGAGCCCTCCAGCGGGACGATCCCGTCGGAGTCGCCGTGGATGATGAGCACCGGTACGGACAGGGCCTCGAGGTCGGGGCGGAAGTCTGTCGTGGCCCACGCGTCCATCGCCCCCAGCGCGGCCTGCAGGTCCGCCCGCCCGGCCAGCGCCCGGGCCTCACGGCGTCGCGCCTCGGACACCTTCAGCTCACCGTCCGCCGTGAAGAAGTCGGTGATGAACCCGTCGAGGAACCCCTCCCGGTCGGCCTCCAGGCCGGCGCGCATGGTCCGGTAGGTCCCCTCGTCCAGCGGCCCCTCGGGATTGTCCTCGCCCTGGAGCAGGAAGGGCGGGATCGCCGCGGCGAACACGACAGAACGGATGCGGTCCGGGCCGTGGCGGGAGACATACCGGGCCACTTCCCCACCGCCCATGGAGAAACCCACCAGCGTGGCGTCGGTGGCGCCGGCCTCGGCCAGCACCCGCTCCAGGTCGTCGGAGAAC
>DATBUG010000021.1:0-5411 GCA_036516315.1 Citricoccus sp. | reverse complement strand
CCTCGGACAAGCCCGCCCGCGCGTCGTACTTCGTGGCCACCTACCTGCTGTCCTCCACCACCTTCCGGGTGTACTTCGTCAACCCGATCCTGGCCGAGCAGGGCAAGACGATCCTCGGCCAGCCGGTGTACGCCTCGCTGCAGGACCTGCCGGAGGTCCCGGACTTGGTGGAGGTCTTCCGCAAGGCCTCCGACGCCCCGGACATCATCGAAGAGGCCCGTCAGGTGGGCGCCCGGGCCGTCTGGCTGCAGCTGGGCATCTGGAACGAGGACGCCGCCCGCACGGCAGAGTCCTACGGGATGGACATCGTCATGGACCGGTGCGTGAAGATCGAGCACGCCCGCTTCCACGGCGGGCTCAACCTCGCCGGGTTCAACACCGGCGTGATCTCCTCCAAGCGGCAGGAACTGGACCGCTGACGCGTCGCGGCGGCCGCTCCCCAGGGGCGGCCGCCGCGGTGGTGAGGTCTTCCTCCGCTGCGTCGGTACGCCGTCGGCCGCCCCGCCGTCCCGCCGCTCAGCGTTCAGGACGCCAGCAGGGACTTGGCGATCTTGGACGTCCCCTTCGCCGGGACCAGGTCCGCCAGGGCCTGCACCGTCCCGAGGCCCTTGGGCTTGAGGTTGCGCGGACGCTGCAGTTCACCGTGCTGGGCACCCAGCACGATCACCGTGCCGGCGAAGACGGGGATCGTCCACTGCAGCATGCGCAGCTGGTCCTGCGCCTTCTGCAATTCCGGGGAGGCGGTGGGCGAGGGCTCCGTGGCGCCCCGGGCGCCCTGCTGGGACAGTTCCTCGACCTTCTTGCCGAGCACACCGGAGTACAGGGTCACCGCGGCACCCGCCACCGTCACCCCGGCCTTGATCCACGTCCACCGCATGACACCGTGCTGGGTCGTATAGCGCCCCTTGTTCTCCCACAGGATCGGGGCCCAGGTGCCGAGGTGGGCGGCGAACGCCGCCGTCTGCACGGGCGCCCACCGCTTCCAGCCGAGACTGGACAGGCGGGTGCGTTCGGTGGGGTCCTTCGCTTCCGCGGTGGCCCCGTTCAGGCCCACGGCTCCCATCAGGGAGCCTCCGAACCAGGCGGCGGCGGTCAGGTCGTGGATCGAGCGGGCCAGAAGGTTTCCGGACATGGATGTTCCTGCCTTTCGTGGTGCCGTACATGACCGATCCCCGGTGGACCGGATGCTCTCACCCTTCCCTGCCAGGTCGTTCCCGTAAAGGGGCTGCGGTGACGCACCGGTCCGCCCGTGTCCGGTCATGTCCGCCCGCCGTCCGCCCGGCCCTAGAGTGAGGGGATGACGACGACTCCCCCAGACGTCCACCAGCTCGCCCGTGATGTCTTCGGCTGGGAGGAGTTGCGCCCCAGCCAAGCCGAGGCCGTCGAGGCTGCGGTCTCCGGGCGGGACGCGCTGTCCGTGATGCCCACCGGGTACGGAAAGTCGGCCGTCTACCAGCTCGCGGCGCTCATGGTGGACGGTCCCTGCGTCGTCGTCTCCCCGCTGATCGCCCTGCAGGCCGACCAGCGCGACGGCCTGAACGAGCTGGTTGGCTCGGACCCCGCAACCCCCTCCACGCACGCCGTGGCCATCAACTCCTCGGTCTCCGCCCGCGAGCAGGACGAGGCATGGCAGACACTCGAGGACGGCACGGCGAAGTTCGTCTTCCTGACGCCGGAGCAGTTGGCCAAGGACGAGGTGCTGCAGCGCCTCAAGGCCATGGCCCCGGCCTTCCTCGTGGTGGACGAGGCCCACTGCGTGTCCTCCTGGGGCCACGACTTCCGGCCGGACTACCTACGCCTCGGAGTCGCACGGCACCGGATGGGCGCACCGACCATCATCGCTCTGACCGCCACGGCCTCCACCCCCGTGCGCGAGGAGATCGTCGAGGGCCTAGGCCTGGCAGACCCGCTCGTGCTCGCCCTGGGGTTCGACCGGCCCAACCTGCACCTGGCCGTGCACCGGCACCACGAGGACCAGGACAAGCAGGACGCCGTGGTGGACCAGGTGGCGGAACTGCCCCGGCCCGGACTCGTCTACACCTCCACGCGGCGCGCGGCGGAGGACTACGCCGCACGCCTGGCGGACCGCGGGCTGGTGACCGCTGCCTACCACGCCGGCCAGAAGTCCGCAGACCGTGACCAGACGCTGGAGCGGTTCCTGGACGGCGGTCTGGACGTCGTGGTGGCCACGAGCGCGTTCGGCATGGGGATCGACAAGGCGGACGTCCGGTTCGTGGTCCACGCCGACATCACCGATTCGCTGGACACCTATTACCAAGAGGCGGGCCGCGCGGGGCGCGACGGCGAGGACGCCCAGGTGGTACTGCACTACCGCAGCGAGGACCTGGGGTTGCGCAGCTTCTTCAGTACCCAACAGGCCGACCAGGATGTCGTCACGGCGATCGTCCGGCAGCTGCAACGCGCCGACGGGCCGGTACGGCTCACCCACCTGAAGCGCGAGCTCAAGGACACCGAGGACATCAGCGGCCGGCGGGTCACCGGCTCGGTCAACCTCCTGCAGGCCGCCGGCGCCGTGGCCTCCTCCCGCCAGGGACTGACCCTGGTCGAGAGGGTGGGCCCGAAGACGGCGGCCCGGTTGGCCGAGGAGACCGCGGAGCGGCTCGAGCGGATCGACCGCTCCCGGATCGAGATGATGCGCGGGTACGCGGAGACCGACGGCTGCCGCCGGCAGTACCTGCTCGGGTACTTCGGGGAGGAGTTGGAGGACCCGTGCGGCCGGTGCGACACCTGTGACGCCGGCACCGCCGTGGACCTCACGCATGATGACGCCCGCTTCCCGCTGCAGAGCGCCGTTGAGCACAGCGAGTGGGGGTCCGGCATCGTGATGAGCGTGGACGAGGACCGGCTCACCGTATTGTTCGAGGACCAGGGGTACAAGACCCTGGCCCGCGAGGCGGTGGAGGAACACGGCCTGCTGCGGCCCGCCTGATCACCTCACCTCCCCGGCGCCCGCCCGACACGGGCTCCGCCGTCAGCGCCGGCGCGTGGTGCCTCCCGGTCCGCCGCGGCCGAGGAAACGCTCGGCCAGGCCCATCAGGCCTCCCGAACCCGAGGGCCGGCGCATGCCCTGGCCCCCACGTCCCCTCGTGCCACGCTGCCGCATCGAGTTCTTCCCCTGGTTGATCAGCCGGCGCCCCTCGGGGCTGCGCGCGAACGAGCGTGCCCGGTTGAACAGGTTCCTCAGTGCCATGGTGTCCTCCTGGGTGGACGTCGGTAGGCCGTAGTCCTGAGTATCACGCCTGCACCGCCGCCGTCCATGGAGCGATCCCTCGCCGGTTCCCGCCGCCCCGTGGTGGTTCCCGCGCGACGGGCCCTGGCCGAGGCGTCGGGCAAGCTCGTCGCGGACGCCGCACGACTGGCCTGCGTGGACGGCCATCAGCGGTGGGGACCCGACCGCGGGCATGAGCAGGGCCCCGGGTGACCGGCTGCGGAGGGGAATCGCATACGCCGGACCCGGGGCCCCTGTCATCACTCGCACCTACATCACTCGCACCTTGATGAGGCTCTTCCAGAGTAGGGGCCAGACTTGTGCGCAGACCCGGTACAGACTGGGAGAACGCTGGCAGTCGATCGGGCGGGCCGTCCGCAGGGCATCGTGGCCACAGACCGGCGTCGGGCCCGGTGCCGGAGCCCGGTCACAGCCACCCCGGCAGCACCATGGCCGCCCAGGCCAGCAGGGGCCCGGCCACCACGACGATCCCGGCGTAGAGCAGGATCTGCCGGTAGAACGCGTCCCGGTCCACGGTCTCCGGGGCATTGGCCAACACGAGGGCGCCGTTCGTGGAGAACGGCGAGACGTCGACGATCGTGGAGGCCACGGCCAGGGCGCAGATGAGCCCGGTGGCACCGACCTCACCGGCCTGCAGGAAGGGCACGGCCAGCGGGATCAGTGCGGCCAGGATCGCCGTGGACGAGGCGAAGGCCGAGACCACGCCGCCGATGTAACAGATCAGCAGGGCCGCGATGAGCGGGATGCCCAGGCTGGCGACGCCGTTCGAGACGTACTCGATGGTGCCCGCCTCCTGGAGGACCCCGACGAAGGTGAGCATGCCACCCAGGAGCAGGACCGTGGACCAGTCGATCTTGTTGACGGCGCCCTTCTGCGCCTGGGGCGAGACCAGCGCCAGCAGCACGGCCACGGTGATGGCGACGAAGCCGACGTCGACCCCGAAGCCCAGGGCGACCACGGCCAGCACCGCCAGGCCGAGCAGGGTGGCGACCTGGGGGACGCCGATGCGCGCGCCCTGGGCCGGGGCCGCGCTGGACCCAGCGGGGTCCGTGGGCCCGTACATGCCGGAGCCGAATCCCTTGAAGTCGACGTCCCGGTCACCGGCCGTGGCGGAGATCATGTCGCTCCGGGACAGGCGCGCCTCGGCCGCGCGCGCGACGAAGTCCTCCGCCCGTGAGGACATCAGGCCCCGGCCGCCCAGCACGAGGAAGAGCACCACGGAGATGAGCACGTTGAAGATCAGGCTGGACAGGAACACGGCCAGCGGGCTGACCTCCAGTCCGGCGGCGTCCACGATGCCGTTGACCGTGACCCCGTACACGGCGATGGGCGAGAACCCGCCGCCCTGGGCGCCGTGGATGACCATCATGCCCATCAGCAGCGGCGAGATCCGGTACTTCTGGGCGAAGTTCAGCGCGATCGGGGCGATGATCGCGACGGCGGCGGGGGAGAGCGCGCCCACGGCCGTGATCACCGCGGTGATGGCGAACATGATCCACGGGATCAACGCCACCTTGCTGCCGACCACGCGCACCGCCGCCTGGACGAGCACGTCCACCGTGCCGTTCCGCTGGGCGATGGCGAACAGGTAGGTGACCCCGACGATGGTCAGGAACAGTCCGCCGGGGAAGGAGGCCAGGATGTCGTCGGTCTCCATCCCCAGGACGAAGAACCCCAGGACGAAGGCGCCGACGAAGGCCAGGGCGCCCATGTTGACCGGGAGAACCGTGGCGACGACGAACATCGCCACCAGGATGAGGATGGAGAGGATTTCAGGGCCCACGACTGGTCCTTCGGGTCGCACCGGATGAGGAGAGCGGAACCGGCTGTGATTGCGCTCACGGTGGACCAGCCAATAGGACACGGACCCCGGCGTCAACCGACACGCCCGCTCCCCTGCCGCCCCCCTGGCCTCGGACCCGTCCGTGCCCGGCGCCGGACCTCAGGGGAGGTCACCGTGAGGATCCCGAGGGCATGAACGGGCCCCGGGTAGTCCGGCTGCGTGAGGGGAACGCTTCGTGCCGGGCCCGGGGCCCTCTGTCATCACTCGCACCTTGATGAGGTGCGTCCAGCATAGGAACCACACGTGGGAATGGACCGGGTGTCAGCTGGGAGCTTGCTGTGAGCCTGGGGGCTCGGTCACGACCGCCGCGGGCGGGGG
>DATBUG010000020.1:0-6393 GCA_036516315.1 Citricoccus sp. | reverse complement strand
TGAACTTCGTGGTCCCGGACTTGCGCACGGTCAGGACCTGGCCGTCCGGCCGGTACAGGACCACGGCGGACACCAGGATGCGGTTCTCTGCGTCGACACCGCCCACGGGATGAGTCACCTCTCCATCTTCTCCCTTTCCCGCGGGAACGGGTGCAGGTGACGGATGCGGGCGTGTTGGCCGGGCGCCCGCGGTGTCCCGGGGTTCGGTTCGGGCCGGGTCGTGACGGGCGGGCCCACGCCACCTAGGGTGAGGTCGTGACTGAGATCTGGGCCCTGATCCATGCCGAGCGCGCCGCCCTGGCCGACGACCTCGAGGTGCTCACGGACGAGCAGTGGAAACACACCACCCTGGCCACCGAGTGGACGGTCGAGGAGGTGGTCGCCCACCTGACCGCTGCGGCCACCCTGGGGCTGTGGGAGTGGCTGCGGAGCATCGCCGGGGCCGGGTTCAACCCCGCGGTCCACAACAACCGCCGCCTGGCCGAGCACCTGGGCCGCACCCCGGCCGAGACGCTGGCCAGGTTCCGGTCCGTCATCGAGAGCACCACGGCACCGACGAACAACCTCGCCGCCTGGCTCGGCGAGGTTGTCGTGCACGGCGAGGACATCCGCACGCCGCTGGGGCTGCGCCGCGACTACCCGCGCCAGGCGCTCGGCGTGCTGCTCGAGTTCTTCGAGTCTTCGAACTTCACCGTTCCCTCCAAGGCCCGGGCCAGGGGACTCACCCTGGTCGCCACCGACCTCGGCCACGCCGTGGGGTCCGGCCCGGAGGTCAGGGGGTCTGCACTCGACCTGATCATGGCCATGGCCGGCCGACCGGTGCCGGCCGAGCGGTTCTCCGGCACGGGCGCCCTGGACTTCGACGCCCGCGGCCAGCGGCCCTCGCAGCGCCGCTGAGCCCGTACGGCGCCCGGAACGCAACTCGGACCCGGACGGGTCTCAGGCGTCCGAGACGGTGTACCGGGTGTTACGGTGCGCCGGGGACTGCAGACCCCGCACCGCCTCGCGGTAGACGTCCTGCCCGGCCTTGCCCGTGGCCCCGATGATCCCGAACCTTATGCCGGCTCCCGCTCCGTCGCGGTCTCCATAGTGGTTCTTCCTGCTCCAACGCGGCGTGACCCGTCGCCCTTCCGTCGTTCCGCCATTCCGGTGGCGGGTCAGCGCACGCCAGCGCACGTCAGCCCAGGGCGAGCTTGGCGGCGATGCCGACCATGACCACGCCGACTACGCCGTCGACGATCCGCCAGGTGCGCGGAGTGTCCAGCAGCGGGGCCAGGGCGCGGGTGCCCAGGCCGAGCGTGAGGAACCACGTGGCCGAGCCGGTCACGGCGCCGGCGGCGAAGAGCCACTTGTCCGCCCCGTGCGCGTTGGCCAGGGTGCCCAGCATCACCACCGTGTCCAGGATGGCGTGCGGGTTGAGCATCGAGACGGACAGGGCGCTGAGGACCACCAGCGGCACCGGGGTCAGGACACGGGCCGCGGCCTGGCCGCCGTGGCGGCCCGTGCGCTGATCCCGGCTCCGGATCCGGACCGCGAGCGCGGGCCGGGTGGCCACGGTTCCGTGTCCCGTCCCGTGTTCGGCCCCGTGCGCGGAGCCGTGCTCCGTGCCGGTCGCGCCCGGCTGTCCCGCGAGGCCGTCCTCGGCGGGCCCGCCGCCGACCGGCTCGGCCGCGCCGTCGCCACCGGGCTGCGCGCCGTCGTCGGGCAGGGCGGGCTGGGATCGCTGCCGGGTGAAGGCGGAGCGGAACGAGCCGTAGGCGAACCAGAGCAGGTAGGCCACCCCGGCCCAGGTCAGCGCCTGGAGCACCCACGGGGCGCGCTCGGCCACCACGCCCACGCCCGCCGTGCCGGCCGAGATCAGCACGATGTCCCCCAGGAGGCACACCGCGAGGGTGAGCATGAGGCGGTCACGCCGGATGGCCTGGCGCATGATGAACAGGCTCTGGGCGCCGATGGCCACGATGAGCGCGAGGCAGGTCAGCACACCGGTCAGGAAGATCGTCACGCGGCCACGCTAGGACCGACCCAGCCATCCGTTCCACCTGCATATCCTTCACGGTCTTAAGCTTTTCTTCATGAACACGGAACACCTGCGCGCGCTGGCCGCCGCCGTGGACGAGGGCACCTTCGACGCGGCCGCCGCCTCCCTGCGCATCTCCGGCTCGGCCTTCTCCCAGCGCATCCGGTCCCTGGAGAAGGACGTGGGACAGGTGCTGCTGACCCGTACCGTCCCGGTGGGCACGACGGCGGCCGGGGACCGGATGCTGCGCCTGGCCCGGCAGGTGGGGGTCCTGGAGGAGGAGGCCCGCCGCGCCCTGGGCCAGGGCACGGGCGGCCGGGCCGTGCTGTCCGTGGCGGTGAACGCCGACTCCCTGGCCACGTGGTTCGTCGAGGTGCTCCGCCAGGCGGCGACGTGGGACGACGCCGTCCTGCAGATGCACCTGGAGGACCAGGAGCACACGCACGAGCTGCTGCGCCAGGGCACCGTCATCGCCGCCGTCACGGAGAGCCCCACTCCCGTCTCCGGCTGCCTGTCCATGGAATTGGGCACCATGGTCTACCACCCGGTGGCCGCTGCGGCCCTGCTGGACCGCTACCGCGCCGAGGACGGCTCGGTGGACTTCGCAGCCGTGCCGGTCCTGGACTTCGGCAGCCGGGACAACCTGCAACGCTCCCGCCTGGCCGCCTGGCGGCAGTCCCACCCCGGGGCCGACGCCACACCCCCGCGCCACCAGGTCCCCACGGTGGCGGGCTTCAACGCGGCGGTGGGCGCGGGGCTGGGCTGGGGCATGGTGCCGGCGGGCCAGCTGCCGGACGGGGTCCTCGAGGGCACGCACCCGGACCTGGTGGTGATCGCGGAGCTGGAGCAGGTGCACGTGCCGCTGCACTGGCAACGGTGGTCGGCGGGCACCCCGGCCCTGGACCGCCTCACGGCCGCCGTCCAGCAGGCGGCGCGCAACATGGCCTGAGGCGCGTCCGCGGTGGTGTGGACTGGTGGTCCCGGCCCGGATGCAGCCGGTTCCGCCCGTCGTCGAAAGACTGCCCGTGACCACTCCCGACTCCCCCGCCCCGACCCGCGTGCTCCTGCTGGGCTTCGGCGCCATCGGCCGCCAGGTGGTCCTCCAGCTGGGACCGGAACGTGAGGCCGGGACCGTGCGGGTCTGGGCTGCCGAGCGGGACGTGGCCGCGAGCCGGCACCGCGCCATCCCCGGTGTCGCCCTGGTCACCACCGGGGCGGATCTCGACTGCATCTCCTGGCCCGACGCCCTTGCCGCAGCGGACCTGGTGGTGGAGTGCGCCGGCGTCGAACCGGCGGCCCACTACGGCCCGGCGGTCATCGAGGCCGGGACCGACCTGGTGCTCACCAGTGTCGGAGCGCTGGCCGACGGGCACACCGCGCGGCGGCTGCTGTCCGGACCGGGGCGGTTGTGGGTCACCTCCGGGGCGATCGGCGGCTTCGACGTGCTGGAGGCCGCGGCGGACGCCGGCGGGCTCGAGCACGTGCGCATCCGCACCACCAAGCTCCCCCCGTCCTTGCTGCGCCCGTGGATGGCGGTGGACGAGCAGGAGGGACTCCGCGCCCTGCGCCCCGGGGACGCGCCGGTGACGGTCTTCACCGGCGGGCCGGCCGAGGCGATCGAGCGCTTCCCGGCCAACGTCAACGTCGCGGTCGGCCTGGCCTGGGCCACGCGGGGCCGCCCGGAACCCACAGCGGCTGCATGGGGCGCCGGGGCCGAGGTGGCCGCGCTCGAGGCCTCCCTGCGGCGCGTGCGCGTGGAACTGGTCGCCGATGCCTCGACCACCCGCAGCCGTCACGAGGTCCTCGCCGAGGGACCGGCCGGCCGTTTCGAGTTCTCCTTCGAGTCGGCCCCGAGCCCCGAGAACCCCAGGACCTCGGGTCTGACCGCGCTCGCCGTCGCCCGGACGGTGCGCGAGGCCCTGGCACACCGCTGACCCGCCGTCCCCGGTCCAGCGCCGGGCCCCCGGTCTAGCCGGGTCCCGGCCCGGCCAGTTACGTGCCGGAACCCTTGTCGAAGAGGAACCGGGCCACGGCGCGGGCCTCCTTGGTCAGGTCCCCGCCCGTCGCCGTCGGGAGCGCCCCACTGAGCCACAGGTCGGCGAAGCCGTGCACCAGGGACCACGCCGCGACGGAGGCGATCCTCGGGTCCGCCCCCCGCTGCTCGGGCGGCAACGCCGCGACACCCCGGGTGAGCACGTCCGTGGCGGCCGCCCGGGCCTGGACGACGTCGTCCCGGCCCGCGTCATAGAGGTCCGGGCGGAACATGACCTGGGTGTAGGCGCGGTGCTCCACCGCGAAGTGGACGTACGCGACACCGACCTCCAGGAAGCCGCCACCGCTCTCCAGCTCCGCGGCCAGACGGTCGGCGAGCAGCCGGAATCCCTCCGCTGCCAGGGAGGTCAGGACCCCGGCCTTGCTGCCGAAGTGGTAGGCCGGGGCCGCATGGGACACCCCCGCCCGGCGCGCCAGGTCCCGCAGGCTCACCTGGGAGGGGCCGACGTCGAGCACGGCCTGCAGGGCCGCGTCCAGCACGGCCCGCGGGAGGTTTCCATGGTGGTAGGCGTGCGAGCTCACGACTGCAGCCTACCCCCATCTAGGCATTGACAAGATGGAGCGCCGGCGTCAAACTTGTCAGTGTCAAGATGCCTTCCCGGGAGGACGCCATGTCAATCCTTCTGATCTTCCTCGGCGCGACCGCGGCGACGCTGGGCGTGGTCCGGCTCATCCAGCGCGGGACCATGCACGAGGCGGTCCCCGTGGCCCTGCGCGGCGGACTGGCCGCGATGTTCCTCGTCACCGGAGCCTCGCACTTCGTCGGCCTGCGGGAGGACCTGGTGGCCATGGTCCCCCCGGCGCTGCCCCAGCCGGAACTGCTGGTCACGGTCACCGGGGTCCTGGAGCTCACCGGCGCGGTGGGCGTGCTCCTGCGCAGGACGTCGGCCTGGGCGGCGGCAGGGCTGGCCGTGCTGCTCGTGGTCATGTTCCCCGCGAACGTGTACGCGGCGACGGCCGGCCTGACCCTGGGCGGGGAGCCGGCGACCGCGCTGCTGCCCCGCACGGTGATGCAGCTGGTCTACCTCGCGGCGGCCGTGGCCGTGGTGTACCTCCAGGGGCGCAGCCGACGCACCACACCCCTCACTTCGGGGGCACGGATGACGGGTGATGCGGTCCAGGACCAGAGATTCCTGCCCTGAAAACGGAGGGGCGGGCGTCGGACACGGAGGGTCAGGCCTCGGGGATCGCGTACTGAGTGCCCGACCGCGTGCGCTCGAGCAGGGACGCGTCCACCAGGTAGCGCCGGAGCATCGCCACGTCCGGGTGGAAGACCCGCAGCCGCTGGTTCAGGTCCGCCTCCGTGAGGACCTCACCGGGCGTCAGCGCGTGGTCGCGCACCCAGCGCAGCAGCTCCTCGCGCTCGTCCGGGGCCGCGGGCATCGCGGTGATCCGCGGGCCGTCCAGGAACTTCCCGACGCCGGCCCGCGCCCGTCCGCCCTCCGCGTCCCGGGCGGCGTCCAACGGCGCCCGCAGGACCGCTCCGTCCACGGCGAGGGAACCGTCCTCCTCCTCGGTCAGCACGCCGAGGCCGAGCCAGGTCCGCACGGCCTTCTGTTCGCGGGTGGTCAGCTCCGCGCGGCCGGCCGGGTCCAGCCGGCCCAGGGTCGCGTAGGCGAAGACGGTGCGGGCCGCCTCGTTGCCGAGGGCGGCGAGCAGCGGCTTCCAGTCGGGCGCGGTCATCGAGGTCTGCTCCTGGGGCGGCCGGTACGGGCACGGCCCAGCGTAGTGCTGCCGACCGCGCGCTCGCAGTGCCCCGGCACCGCGGACCTGGCGTGACGGAAAGCCCCGACGGCGTCGCCCCGGCACCGCGGACCTGGCGTGACGGGAAGCCCCGACGGCGTCGGCCCGGTACCGCGCAGGACCCTGGCGGCGGACCGGGGGCCGGATCAGGAGCCGGAGAGCATGTCCAGCACGAGGGACTTGACCCGGGTTCCGTAGAGCTCGATCGAGTCCATCATGTACTCGTGCGGCAGGGAGCCGTTGCCGTACTTCATGCCGAAGCGGCTGGCCCCCAGAGCGGTGATGCTGCGGGCGATCTTCCGCGCCACCGTCTCGGGCGAGCCCAGGTGCAGGGCCCCGTGCTCGATCTCCTGGCGAAACTGGATCGGGCTCGGGGCGGGCCAACCGCGTTCGGCGCCGAGCGTGCGGAGGGCGGCCTCCCAGTGCGGGTAGTACAGCTCGGCGGCCCGCTCGTCCGTCTCGGCCACGAACCCGTGGGAGTGCACCGCCACCCGGCGGGCAGCGGTGCCGGACTCCTCGAGCGACCGGCGGTAGAGCTGGGCGAAGGGGGCGAAGCGTTCGGGCGCACCCCCGATGAT
>DATBUG010000019.1:0-4286 GCA_036516315.1 Citricoccus sp. | reverse complement strand
GCCCGGTGCCGGGCCGCCGCGGCGATGGTCTCGGCCCCGGCGATCGCGAACCGGGCCGAGACGCCTGAGGACTGGTTGACGGCCGAGGAGGAGCGCAGCGCGCGGGTGAAGCGGGCCAGGATCTCCAGCAGCACGTCCGGGACCTCCGCCGTGAGGTGGGCCTCCTGGCGGATGACCGCGATCTCGTCGGCCAGCTCGAGCGGGTAGTGGGTCCGGATCTCGGCGCCGAACCGGTCCTTGAGCGGGGTGATGATGCGCCCGCGGTTGGTGTAGTCCTCCGGGTTGGCGGAGGCGACCACCAGCACGTCCAGCGGCAGGCGCAGCACGTAGCCGCGCACCTGGATGTCCCGCTCCTCCATGACGTTCAGCAGGGCGACCTGGATGCGCTCGGCCAGGTCCGGCAGCTCGTTGAGGGCCACGATCCCGCGGTTGGCCCGCGGCACCAGTCCGTAGTGGATCGTCTCCGGGTCGCCCAGGCGCCGTCCCTCGGCCACGCGCATCGGGTCCACGTCCCCGATCAGGTCCGCCACGGAGGTGTCCGGGGTGGACAGCTTCTCCACGTACCGCTCCGAGCGGTGCCGCCAGGCGACCGCCAGCCGGTCGCCCTCGGCGGCCGCCCGGGTGACGGACTCCGCCGTGATCGGCGCGTAGGGGTGCTCGTTGAGCTCGGAACCGGCGATCACCGGGGACCACTCGTCCAGCAGCCCGCTCAGGGTCCGCAGCAACCGGGTCTTGCCCTGGCCGCGCTCGCCGAGCAGCACGACGTCGTGCCCGGCGATCAGGGCGCGCTCGAGCTGGGGGATGACCGTGGTGCCGAACCCGTGCAGCCCGGGCCAGGGGTCCACGCCCGTGGCCAGGGCGGCCAGCAGGTTCTCGCGGATCTCCTCGCGCAGGGTCCGCAGGCGGTGCCCCGAGGCGCGCAGTTCGGCCAGGGTGCTGATCTCGGGAGGGGTGCTCACGAAGCTCACCGTAGTCCTGAGTGCCGGACCCGTCGAGGGGTACCCGGGGCACCGGGCGCGTCCTAGGCTGGCCGTGATGAGCCAGGACAGCAAGGACAGCAAGGACAGCCAGGACAGCCAGACTTCAGAGCGCACCACCCTGCTACTGCTGGTGCGGCACGGCCAGACGCCCACCACCGGCCAGGTCCTTCCCGGCCGCGCCCCCGGGCTGCACCTGTCCGAGGCCGGCCGGCGGCAGGCTGAGCGCGTGGCCGAGCGCCTGGCGGTGCTGCCGGTGACCGCCGTCTACTCCTCACCCCTGGAACGCACCCTGCAGACCGCCGGCCCGACGGCGGAGCGCACCGGGGTTCCGGTGGTCGCCGAGGAGGGGTTGATCGAGGGCGAGTTCGGGGACTGGACGGGCCGGGCGCTGTCCGACCTGGCCCGGTTGCCCGAGTGGAGCACCGTCCAGCACGAGCCCGAGGCCTTCCGGTTCCCTCGCGGGGAGAGTTTCGTGGAGATCCGGGACCGGATGGCGGGCACGCTGGAGCGGCTGCGCGGGGACCACCCGGGCGGGACGATCGTCTGCTTCTCCCACGCCGACCCCATCCGCGTGGCGGTGTCCGACGCCCTTGGCACCCCCCTGAACCGTTTCCAGCGGCTGAGCGTGGGCCCGTGCTCCGTGTCCGCGATCGCCTACCGGGACGGCGCGGACCCCGTGGTGCTGACCGTGAACTCCACGCAGGACTCCCTCGCCGAGCTCCGGGCGTCCTAGGCGGCGGCCGTGCCTGCAGAGCCTCCGAACCCCACCCCGGCCCGCCCGGGCCTGCCGGGCGTCCCGGACGAGGAGCTGTTGCGCGGCGGGCACATCGAGCTGCTCGGCCGGATGGTCAACAGCAGCAACGAGACCTTCCTCGCCGAGCTGACCCTGGGCGACTCGCAGCACTGGGCGATCTACAAGCCCGAGCTCGGCGAGCGGCCCCTGCGGGACTTCCCCCCGGGACTGCACCGCCGTGAGCGCGCCGCCTACCTGCTCAGCGAGGCCCTGGGCTGGGGGGTCGTGCCACCGACGGTGGTCCGGGAGGACGCCCCCTTCGGGCCCGGTTCGGTGCAGCTGTTCATCGAGCACGATCCGGACCGGCACTACTTCGTGCTGCTGGAGGGGTCCGCGGACCGTGCCGGGACCGCGAGGCACGAGGGGGCGCCGTGGGCCGGGGAGCCCGTGGACCCCGGCGCGGTCGTCGACCAGTTGCGGCGGCTGGCGCTGTTCGACATCGTCGCCAACAACGCCGACCGCAAGGCCGGTCACGTGCTCGCCGGCACCGACGGCCGGCTGTGGGGCATCGACCACGGGTTGTGCTTCGCGGCCCCCTTCAAGCTGCGCACGGTGATGTGGGACTTCGCGGGGGAGCCGATCCAGGCCCGGCTCGTGGCCGACCTCGAACCCCTCGCCGCGGACGTCCCCGGGGACCTGGCGGACCTGCTGCACTGGCGGGAGGCCGACGCCCTGCAGGCCCGGGTCCGCCAGTTGCTGGCCGCACCGTGGTTCCCCGAGGACCCCACCGGCATGCGCTACCCCTGGCCGCTGGTCTGACCGGGGCGCGCCCAGCGCTCCGCGATCAGAGCTTCACGTCCACCTCGGCGTCCTTCTTCAGCTCCTCCATCCGCTGGCTGATGACCTCGTTCTGCTTCTGGGCCTTGACCTGCTGTTCGAGCTGCGGCTTGAGGTCCTCGAACGAGGGGGTCTCGGCGCCGGACTCACCGTCCTTGCCGCCTTCACCAGGGTCACCGCCTTCACTGCCTGTACCGTTCTCGCCCTCCTGCGCCGGGGGCTGGGCGGCCGCCGCCTGGTCGTACAGCGCCTTGAGCTCCTTCTCCGAGGGTTCGGGGACCTCGAGGTCCTCGATGGCGGCCGTCATCAGGATCTGCTTCTGGGCATCGGAACGGACCTGCTCCTTCGGGAAGCCCTGGTCCTCGTAGGCCTTCATCAGCTCGTCCACCGACCCCATCTGCTGGGCCTTGGCGGTCTCCTCCAGCAGGGCGTCGACGTCCTCGTCCGTGGCCTCGTGACCCTGGGCCCGGGCGTCCTGGACCAGCAGCTCGCTGCCGACCATGGTGTCCAGCGTCTGCTTCTTCATCGCGTCCTGGTCCAGCTGCTGTCCGGACATCTGGGCCTGCATGGCCAGCTGCTGGAACTGGGACTCGTAGACGCCGGAGAACTCCTCACCGCTGATCTCCTCGCCGTTGACGGTGGCGACGACCTCAGGGATGCCCTCCAGGTCCGGGGTGGGCATGGACTGCTGGTCACCCTCGGCGCCGCCCGAGGCGGCACCGTCCGCACCCTGCTTCTCCTGTGCCTGGGGGGCCGCCTGCTGGGACGTGCCCGCGGACGAGGAGGCCGTGCTGGCCGTGCTGGGTTCGGTGTCCGCGTCGCCGCAGGCACCCAGGGCCATCAAGGACCCGACGAGCGCGACGCTGGTGAGTAGTTTCTTCCGCATGACGGTGACCGTCCTTTCTTCGGCTGGCCCGGGCACCGTAACAACCGACCCTGGGCGCCACGCTCAGCCGGCGGCCAGCCGCTGCACAGGTCCGCGCGCGTGGTGGCTCGGAGAGAACCACAGGGAAGGAAGGGGTTGACGGGACCACACAGCGGGCCTAATCTACAACCATTCGGTTGTATAAAAGCGACCGACCGCACCAGGAGGACACGGTGGGTGATGGCACCGCTGGCACCACGTCTCGCCTCGACGACGAGCAGGTCGACCGGATCTTCCGCGCCCTCGCTGACGCGACGCGGCGGGACATCGTGCGCCGTACCCTCACCGAGGAGATCACCGTCTCCACCCTCGCCGCCGCCTACGACATGTCGTTCGCGGCCGTCCAGAAGCACGTCTCCGTCCTCGAAGCGGCGGGGCTCGTGAACAAGAACCGACACGGCCGCGAACGGCTCGTCCGCGGCAATCCCGACACCCTGCGCAAGGCCCAGCGGTTGCTGGATCAGTACGAGCAGCTCTGGCGCGGACGGATCGACCGCCTGGACTCGCTGCTGGCGGAGGACCCGCCCGGCCGGCCCCCGGACCGGCCCGCGCCCGACGACGGCTGATCCCGTCCGGCGAGAGGCCTCGCCCCACCGAAAGGCATCGACATGCCCGTCACCCACGTTTCCAAGGACCCCCAGGCCCTGACGATGACCATCGTGGCCGACTTCGACGTCCCCGTCCGCCGGCTCTGGGACGCGTACGCGGACCCACGCCAGCTCGAGCGGTTCTGGGGCCCGGTCGAGTGGCCGGCCACCTTCACCCGGCACGACCTCTACCCCGGCGGGGAGTCCCACTACTACATGACCGG
>DATBUG010000018.1:0-2400 GCA_036516315.1 Citricoccus sp. | reverse complement strand
CCGGCGATCGCGTCCTTGGTCATGGGCGGGTCCGCGAGCCGGCCCAGCTCGTCCAGGGAGGCCTGCTTGTGCTCCACGCGCAGCTGCCCGGCGTACTTGAGGTGGTCGGGCACGTCGTCGCCGAGGATCTCCAGGGCGCGCTCGACCCGCGCGCCGGCCGCCACGGCAGCCTGCGCCGAGCGGCGCAGGTTTGCGTCGTCGAAGTTCGCCAGCCGGTTCGCCGTGGCCCGCACCTCCTTGCGCGTGCGGCGCTCCTCCCAGACCAGCACGGTGCCGTGGGCGCCCATGCGCGTGAGCAGGGCGGCGATGGCGTCCCCGTCGCGGATGACGACGCGGTCCACGCCCCGCACCTCGCGGGCCTTGGCGGTGATGCCCAGCCGTCGGGCGGCGCCCACCAGGGCCAGGGCTGCCTCCGGGCCCGGGCACGTCACCTCCAGGGCGGAGGACCGGCCCGGCTCGGTCAGCGAGCCGTGGGCGAGGAACGCGCCGCGCCAGACGGACTCGGCGTCGGCCACGGAACCGTTGACGATGGCCGGGGGCAACCCCCGCACGGGACGGCCACGCACGTCCAGCAGGCCGGTCTGCCGGGCCAGTGACTCCCCGTCCCGGACCACCCTGATCACGTAGCGGTTGCCCCTGCGCAGGTTCCCCCCGGAGACCACGATGATCTCGCTGCCGTGGCCGTAGACCTCGCCGATCGCCGTGCGCAGGCGGCGGGCCGCGGCCGCGTTGTCCAGCTCGGCCTCGATGACGATGCGTCCGGAGATGATGTGCAGTCCCCCGGCGAAGCGCAGGATGGCCGACACCTCCGCCTTGCGCTCAGAGGACGTCTTGACCTCGTGATGGGTCAGCTCCTCTTTCACCGCTGCGGTCAGGGCCATGGGGTCGCCTCACATCTTTCACTCGAAGTCGTCGGCCCCGCGGGGCCTTCCGGGTCCGCCCGCCGGGAGATCAGGGCCGCTTGAAGGCCTCCTGGAACGCCAGGGCCAGCCGGAGCGGGTCGTGCACGGGCGCGCCGGAACCGGCCCCTACCTTACTAAACTGCACCGCGGCGCCGAGCCGTTCGGCGGCCTCCTCGAAACCCGCCCGGTCCTGGACGGCCGCCGGATCGGCGATCACCAGGTCGAGCCGCAGGTCGGGGGCGTGCTGGTGGACCGCCTCGAGATGGTCGGCGGCGCTCATCCCCGAGGTCTCGGCGGTGTCCGTGGTGAGGTTCATCACGAGCGCCCGGCGAGCGGGGGTGGCCTCGAGGGCCTCACGCAGCTCGGGCAGCAGCAGGTGCGGCAGCACCGAGGTGTACCAGGAACCGGGCCCGAGCACGACCCAGTCCGAGAGCTCGATCGCCTCCAGCGACTCCCGGCAGGCCGGGGCGCCCTCCGGCTGGAGCCGGATCTGCGAGATCCGACCGTGCCGGCCCGCCGCGGCCAGGGCCGCCTGGCCCGTGATGGTGCGCCGCAGCAGCGTCCCGCCCGGCCCCTCCGCGAGCATGGACCCGGAGATGGTCAGCGGGACCGTGGACATGGGCAGCACCTGGCCCCGGGCGCCCAGCAGCGCCCCGGCCCAGCGCAGACCGCTCACGGGGTCCCCCAGCAGCTCCCACAGGGCCACGATGAGCAGGTTGCCCATGGCGTGGTTGTCCAGCGTGCCGTCTACGCCCTCCTTGGAGTGGAAGCGGTGCTGCATGACGTCGCGCCAGGTGCGCCCCCAGTCGGTGTCGTCGCACAGCGCGGCCAGGGCCATCCGCAGGTCACCGGGCGGTAGCACGTCCATCTCCTGGCGGATGCGGCCGGAGGACCCGCCGTCGTCCGCCACCGTGACCACCGCGGTGATCTCCCCGGCGATCAGCCGCAACGCCTGCAGCGTGGCCGAGAGGCCGTGCCCGCCACCGAGCGCGGTGACCCGCAGGGCCGGGTCGTAGGTGCCGGAGCCGTGACCGGTCCCGGCCTGCACGCTCGGGGGCAGCGGAAGCTGCCCCGTGAAGTGCATGCTCATTCCCGGCCCAGGTCCCGGTGCTGGACGTTCACGGTCACCCGCGGCTGCTGGCCGAGCCGCCGCGCCAGCTCCTCCGAGACCGCCACGGAGCGGTGCTTGCCGCCGGTGCAGCCCACGGCGAAGGTCGCGTAGTGCTTGTTCTCGCGCCGGTAGCCCTCCAGCACGGGCTGCAGGGCCTCCACGTAGCGGTCCACGAACTCCCCGGCCCCCTCCTGGCCGAGGACATAGTCGGAGACCGGCTGGTCCCGGCCGGTGTGCGGGCGCAGTTCGGGCACCCAGTGCGGGTTGGGCAGGAACCGGACGTCCGCCACGAAGTTGGCGTCCTGGGGCAGCCCGTACTTGAAGCCGAAGCTCATCACGTTCAGGCGCAGCACGATCGGGCCGGACTCGGTGAACAGCTCGGTGATC
>DATBUG010000017.1:0-1956 GCA_036516315.1 Citricoccus sp. | reverse complement strand
CGCGCCCCGGGCCGCCGTCATCGGCGGCGGGCTGCTCGGCCTGGAGGCCGCCGGCGGACTGCGCGCGCTGGGCGCCGACGTCACCGTGGTCCACTCCCGGCCCTGGGTGATGAACGCCCAGCTCGACGAGTTCGGCGGACGTACCCTCAACCGGCTGCTCGCCGGGCAGGGATACGTGTTGCGGCTCGGCGAGCGCCCCCGCTGTCTGGAGGACGGCCTGCTGCGGTTTCCCTCTGGCGACGACCTGCCGGTGGACCTCGTCGTGGCCGCCACCGGCATCACTCCGCGCGACGAGCTGGGGGCCGGCGTGCTGGAGCTCGGTGCGCGCGGCGGGTTCGTCATCGACGAGACGTGTGCGACGTCGGCCCCGCACGTGTGGGCGATCGGTGAGGCGGCGTGCTACGCCGGTGAGTGCATGGGCCTGGTGGCCCCGGCCACCACGATGGCCGAGGTGGTCGCCGACCGGTTGTGCGGGGGCTCGGCGGTCTTCCCCGGCTTCGACACGGCCGCCAAGCTCAAGCTCTCGGGCCTGGACGTCGCCAGCTTCGGGGATGGCTTCGCCACGGCCGCCGGGGCACTGGAGGTCGTCTACGCCGACCCGATCGGCGGTGTCTACCAGAAACTCGTGGTCTCCCAGGACGCCCGGACCCTGCTCGGCGGGATCTTCGTGGGCGATGCCGGCCCCTACGCCGCGCTGCGCCCCATGCTCGGCCGGGAGCTGCCCGGTGAGGCGGGGGCCTTCCTCACGGCTGCCGGCCACGGGGCCCCGGCGGACCTGGACCTGCCGGACGACGCGCAGGTCTGCTCGTGCAAGGACGTCAGCGCCGGGGACCTGCGCCGCGCGGTGTGCGCGGGCTGCCCGGACCTGGCCGGGCTGAAGGCGTGCACGGGGGTGGGCACCCAGTGCGGGTCCTGCCTGCCGGCGGCGCAGAAGGTCATGGAACGCCAGCTGGTGGACCTCGGCGTGGAGGTCTCCTCCGCCCTGTGCGAGCACTTCGCGCTCTCACGACCCGAGCTCTTCGAGGCGGTGCAGGCCACCCGGCTGGCCAGCTTCGGCGAGATCGTCGCCCGCTTCGGCACACCGGCCGACCCCGCGGTCAACCTCGGCTGTGACATCTGCAAGCCCGTGGCGGCCTCCGTGCTGGCCACCGTGCACGGCGAGCACATCCTCGACGGCGACCGGGCCGGGTTGCAGGACACCAACGACCGGGCGCTGGCGAACCTGCAGAAGGACGGCACCTACTCGGTGGTGCCACGGATCCCCGCCGGGGAGATCACCCCGGACAAGCTCGCGGTGCTCGCGGAGGTGGCCCGCGACTACGGGCTCTACACCAAGATCACCGGCGCCCAGCGGATCGACCTGTTCGGGGCCACCCTGGACCAGCTGCCGCCCATCTGGCGCCGCCTGGTGGACGCCGGATTCGAGTCCGGCCAGGCCTACGGCAAGGCGTTGCGCAACGTGAAGTCCTGCGTGGGCTCCACGTGGTGCCGCTACGGGGTGCAGGACTCGGTGGCCATGGCCGTCCGGCTCGAGGAGCGCTACCGGGGCCTGCGCAGTCCGCACAAGATGAAGTTCGGCGTCTCCGGGTGCGCCCGCGAGTGTGCGGAGGCCCGGGGCAAGGACGTGGGCGTCATCGCCACCGCCGAGGGCTGGAACATGTACGTGGGCGGCAACGGCGGGGCTACCCCCGCCCACGCCCAGCTGCTGGCCAAGGACCTCGACGACGAGACCCTGCTGCGCTACATCGACCGGTACGTCGTCTACTACATCCGGACCGCCCAACGGCTCCAGCGCACCGCGCGGTGGATGGAGGAGCTGGACGGCGGCATCGAGCACGTGCGCGCCGTGGTGGTCGAGGACTCCCTCGGCATCGGCGCGGACCTGGAGCGGGTGGTCGCCGAGCACCTGGCGGGCTACCGCGACGAGTGGGCGGCCACCCTGGAGGACCCGGAACG
>DATBUG010000016.1:0-3540 GCA_036516315.1 Citricoccus sp. | reverse complement strand
CGGTGGACGCTGGTGGTGATGAACGCGGATGCGTCCCGCCCGGTGTGGATCGATCTCCAGGCCGGGATCCATACGCAGGTGCTGGGCCCGGTGGGCACCGGGATGCTGACCGCCGGACTGATCGTGTTGGCCCTCGGCATCCCCCTGACGCTCTGGGGTACGGCGGGACTGGGCCGGGACATCGATCCCTCCGCGCCCCGCCGCGGGCACGGACCCGGTGCCGCCCTGGCCGACGGAAGCATCGGAGTCTACCCCGTGTGGTTCAACGGTGTCCTCGGGTCCCGGCTCTCGCGCTGGCTGTGGTTGGTGAAGTGGCTTCTGGTCATCCCGCACGCCATCGTCCTGGCGGTGCTGTGGTGCGCGCTCGCCGTCACCACCGTGGCCGCGGGTGTCATGATTCTCGTCACCGGCCGGTACCCGCGGGCATGGTTCATGTTCAGTGTCGGCGTGCTGCGCTGGAACTGGAGGGTCGGGTTTTACGCCTACTCCGCCCTGGGCACCGACCTGTATCCGCCGTTCACCCTGGCTCCCGCCCGGTATCCGGCCGATCTGGACGTGGTCTACCCCCACCGGCTCTCCCGCGGGCTGGTGCTCGTGAAGTGGTGGCTGCTGGCCATCCCGCACCTGTTGATCGTGGGGATCTTCACGGGGGCCGGGATCACCGGGTACGCCTCGGACTGGGGGGAGGACCAGTGGCAGGGACCGTCCGGTGGTGGTCCGTCCCTCTTGGGTCTGCTGGTGCTGATCGCCGCACTCGTGTTGCTGTTCACCGGGCGATACCACCGGGGAATCTTCGCCTTCATCATGGGCGTGAACCGCTGGGCGTACCGCGTCGCCGCGTACGTGTTGCTGATGCGTGATGAGTACCCGCCATTGCGTCTCGACCAAGGACCGACGGAACCGACGGAACCGACGCAACTGACGGATCCGGCGGACGAGAACACCGCTCCACGGGGAGACGCTGCAACGCCCGGCTCCTGACGGGGCTCGGCGCGGCCGCAACCCGCACGACCACCAGTGCCATCACCCCGGGCGGCACTCCACAGTCACCCGCAGCGGCCGAGAATTCCCCGCAGCCGCACACCGCCGGGGACGGTCGTCGACGGCCCGGAGGACAGTAGGGACATGGATCCCCCTGGCCGTGGCCTGAGAGCGCCCGTGGCCGGGCGCACCCCGGGGCCGGTCGATGTCCGCCTGGTCCCCGCCCTCCTGCTGGCGCTGTCGACTTGCCTGGCCATCCCCGTACTGCCGTTCGAGCTCGCCCTCGTGATGCCCTGGGCGCTCTGCCTGGCCGCTACCGCGGCCACGGTCCTCCTGGCCTGGATGTCGCGCGGCACACGCACGCCCGGGGCGACCATAGCGGCCCTGGCGGCCTGCGCGCTGTGGATCGCGGCGGTCGCCGCGGTGCACGCGGTGGGGGACCGGGCTCCGGCCAGGTCATCGGGATGGGAGGGGGCGGTCGCCACCGGGGGACCGGTCCGGCTCGTGGGCGAGGCCACCGGTGACGCGGTACGCCGCACGTCCCGGTTCGCACAGACGTGGCACCTGACCCTCGCGGTGGAGGCCTTCGGCCACCCCTCACGGCAGCTGCCCGGAGGCACCGAGGTGGTGCTCTCCGGGGGAACGGACTGGCGAGACGTGGTGAGCAGCACCCCGGTGTGCCTCATCGCCACGCTCGAGCGGGACGGCACCACGGTGTTCGCCCGGGCACGCACCGGCCCGGACACCGGGTCCTGCCGAGACATGGCCGACGACGACGGAGCGCACCCTGGTGCGCCGAACGGACGGGAGAGGGTGCGGGCCGCCGTCCGGTCCGCCGCCGCCGGCGCCGTGGGCGCAGCACCCCAGTTGCTCCCCGGCCTCGTCCTGGGAGACCGCTCCGTCCAGGACCCGGACCTGGACGAGGCGATGAAGGCCTCGGGGCTCAGCCACCTCTCCGCCGTCAGCGGGGCCAACTGCACGCTCCTGGCCGGCGCGGTGACCATGGCCCTGCGCACCCTGCGTGTCCGCCGGGCTGTGGTCCTGGGAGCGGTGCTCGCGGTCCTGCTGGTCTTCGTCATCGTCGTCGGGGCCGAACCCTCCGTCATCCGGGCCGCGGTCATGGGTGGCATCGGCGCCTGGGCGGTCTTCTGCGGGCGGGGGCGGCACGCCCTGCCCCTGCTGTGCCTGGCCGGCTGCCTGCTGCTCTGCTGGGACCCCGGACTCGCCGGGGAACCCGCGTTCCAGCTCTCCCTCGCGGCCACGGCCGGCATCGTGCTCGCCGCACGCCCCGTCGAACAGTGGCTGACCGCAGGACTGGGACGCGTCCTGCCCGGCCCCCTTGCTGGCGTCATCGGTGCCGCGCTCGCGGTCACCGTGTGCGCGCAGGTGGCCTGCCAGCCGGTGCTGGTCGGGATCTCCGGAACGTTAAGCGCCTACTCGGTGCCGGCGAACCTGCTGGCCGCCCCGCTGGTTCCTTTGATCACGGTGCCGGGCACCACGGCAGCGCTCATCGCCGTGCCGTTCCCCGGCGTGGCCGCGGCGGTCTACTGGGTCATCGGCTGGCCGGCCGCCGGGATCGGTGGGATCGCCACCTGGATGTCGTCCCTGCCCGGCGCGGTGCATCCATGGCCGGACGGTGCCATCGGTGCGGGCCTCGTGGTGCTCCACACCCTGGCGGCGGCCGGCCTGCTCTGGATGGTGTTGCGCTGGGAACGGACCCGGCCGGCGCGGGTGCGCCGCGTACCGGCCGGCCCCCGGGGCCGGCGGGTGCCGCACTCCCGCCTGCGCTGGGGCCTGGTGGCGGCCTGGACCTGCGTGGGCGCCGCCGTCGGGAGCCAGCTGGCGCTCGTCGTCGCACCGCCGGCCGGGCCGGTCCCGGGAGACTGGTCCCTGGCCGCGTGCGACGTCGGCCAGGGGGACATGCTCGTGCTGCGCACCGGGGAGGCATCGGGCATGGTGGTGGACACCGGCCCGGACCCACAGGCCGCCACGTCCTGCCTGCGGCAGCTGGGCGTGGAGCGGATCGAGACGCTCGTGCTCTCCCACCTGCACCAGGACCATGCCGGAGCCACTGGCGCACTCCTCGACTGCTGCGGCCCGGCCACCGTGCTGTACTCCAGCCGTGCCGCGGCGACGGCGGACGGTCCCACCGAGTCACCGGCGCCCGGAGCGCACCGCCCCCGGGCAGGGGAGTCCGGGCACGCCGGTGCCCCCACCTCGGCGTGGCGGGTCGACTGGACCATTTTGGCCGCCGACCCGGCGGCGGACCACGAGAACGACGCCTCCCTGCAGATGCTGGCCACCGCGCACACGCCAGCCGGCAGCTACCGTGTCCTGCTCACGGGAGACATGGAGCAGGATGCCACGCGCGCCCTGCTCCGGCGCGGCGTCTACCCGCAGACCGTGGACGTCCTGAAAGTCAGCCACCACGGTGCCCGCAACGGCGGGCTCGACCTCGTGCGGACCGTGCGGCCGGTGCTCTCCGTGGTCCAGGTCGGCCGGGAGAACGGCTACGGGCATCCCCATCCCTCCGTCGTCGACGAACTCCGGCGCCACGGC
>DATBUG010000015.1:0-4137 GCA_036516315.1 Citricoccus sp. | reverse complement strand
CTCGGAGCGGGTGTACTCGTCCGCGCCCTGGCCCGCGAACCAGCCCATGTGCATGCACCATGAGCTCAGCTACGCCCTCGAGTTCCCCGGCACCCTTCTCCTCGCCTGCCTGCAGGCCCCCGCCCACGGCGGCGCGACCGGCGTGGCCGACGCCCATGCGGTGCTGGAGGCCCTTCCCGAGGACCTGGTCCGCCGGTTCGAGACCGAGGGGTGGTTGCTGACCCGCAGCTTCAACGAGGACATCGGCGCGAGCGTCCACGAGGCGTTCGGCGTCACCGACCGTGCCGCCGTCGAGCGCTACTGCCTCCTGAACAGGATCGAGGCGGACTGGCAACCCGACGGGGAACTGCGCACGAGGCAACGCCGGCCCGCCGTGGTGAGGCACCCGGTGACCGGTGAACGCTGCTGGTTCAACCAGGTCGCGTTCCTCAACGAATGGACGATCGCCCCCGAGGTGCGGGAGTACCTGGTGGACGTCTACGGCCCGGACGGGCTCCCGTTCAACACCCGCTACGGCAACGGCGAGCCGATCGGCGAGGACGTCGTCGCCCTGCTGAACGAGGTCTACGAGGCCCACACGGTCCGCGTCCCGTGGCAGGACGGGGACCTCCTGCTCCTCGACAACGTGCGCATGGCCCACAGCCGCGAGGCCTACCAGGGCCAGCGCGAGATCCTCGTCGGCATGGCCGACCCCCGCCACGTCTCCCAGCTCATGACCTACCTCCAGGACGGTGCCCGGTGAACGCCCTCACCACGACCACCACGACGATCCCCGCCACCACCACGGATGCCGGTCCGCACCCGGTGGCCGTCCCGCCCTTCGCGGTCATCCCGGGGGCCCAGGTGCAAGAGGTGCTCCAGGGACGCGAACAGCAGCTGGTCCAGCTGGTCGAGCAGACCTACCGCGTGCACGCGGCCGGTGACTCGGTCAACCCGCCCTCGTACTTCCTGCGCTTCCCCGACCGGCCCAGCTCCCGCATCATCGCCCTGCCCGCCTCGATCGGCGGGGACGTCGCGGTGGACGGCATCAAGTGGGTCTCCAGCTTCCCGGACAACGTCGAATCCGGGATCCCCCGCGCCTCCGCGGTGCTGATCCTCAACGACCCGGCGACCGGATACCCGTTCGCCTGCATGGAGAGCTCCGTGATCAGCGCCTCCAGGACAGCGGCCTCGGCCGCGGCGGCGGCGGACTGGCTGAGCCGCAGCCGGGGCGGCCGGCGTCCCCGCCGCATCGGGTTCTTCGGGGTGGGCCTGATCGCCCGGTACGTCCACGCCTTCCTCGAGGGCACTGGCTGGTCCTTCGACGAGATCGGTGTCTACGACCTCTCGGGCCAGAGCGGTCAGGGATTCTCGGATTACCTCGAGCGCAGCGGGTCGACCGCACGGGTGACCGTCCACGAGAGCCGCCAGGAGCTGATCCGCTCCAGCGACCTCGTGGTGTTCGCCACCATCGCGGCCCAGCCGCACGTGTACGAGCCGCGGTGGTTCGAGCACAACCCGATCGTGCTGCACGTGTCCCTGCGCGACCTCGCCCCCGAGATCATGTTGGCCTCGGCCAACGTCCTGGACGACGTCGAACACTGCCTCAAGGCCGGCACGTCCGCCCACCTCGCAGAACAGCTGGTCGGCCACCGTGGCTTCGTGGACGGCACGCTCGCCGATGTCATGGCCGGCAGCGTCCGGGTACCGGACGACCGTCCCGTGGTGTTCTCCCCGTTCGGCCTGGGCGTGCTCGACCTGGCAGTGGGCAAGTACGTGTACGACGCGGTCGTCGCCAGTGGCCGGCTGCGGGTGGTGGACGACTTCTTCTCGGAGCTGCGCCGTTATGGCTGACCCGGCAGCCCTCCGGCCACGGACGGCGGTGCGCGCGCCATGGGCACGGTGACCGGATCGGAGCGCGCCGCCGGGTGCGAATGGCTGGCCTACGACTACGGCCCCGGCCGGCTCCCGGGAACGGGACCGGAACCGTTCACGATGTGGCGGTACCGCCCCCTGCTGCCGGTGCCCGAGGACCCGGTGCGCTACCCCTTGCCCGTCGGCGGCACTCCGCTGCTGCCGGTGCCCGCGCTGAGGCTCGCCGTGGGGGTCCCATCCCTCTGGGTCAAGGACGAGACCCGCAGCCCGACGGCGTCGAACAAGGACCGGGCCACCGCGCTGGTCATCGAGGACGCGCTGCGGCGCGGCCTCGACACCGTCACCACCGCCTCCACGGGCAACGCCGCGGTGTCCACGGCCTTCGGGGCGGCAGCGGCCGGGTTGCGCGCGGCGATCTTCGTGTCCGCCGGCTGCCGGCCGGAGAAGCTCGGGCTGATGACCCAGGCGGGGGCACAGGTGTTCCTCGTCCCCGAGGGGTATGCGGCCGCCGCGGAGCTCTCCCGCGCGGCGGCCCGGGAGTTCGGCTGGGCGGACCGCAACACCGGGGTGAACCCGTTGACCATCGAGGCGAAGAAGACCGTCGCCCTGGAGGTCTGGGAACAACTCGGCCGGCGGATGCCGGACGTGATGGTCGCCCCGGTCGGGGACGGCCCCACGCTCGTGGCGCTGAAGAAGGGCTTCGACGAACTCCTCGCCTGTGGCGCCGCCACCCGTGGCCCCCGGCTGATCGGCGTGCAGGCCCGCGCGTGCCAGCCGCTGGTCCGCGAGTGGCGGGGGGAGGAGCCGGAGCCCGGCGACCTGGACGCCGCGGCCACGGTGGCGGACGGGATCGCCGTGGTGCACCCGGCCACCGGTGCGGCCGTGCTGGACGCGGTGCGCTCCAGCGGCGGGGGGATGACGGCGGTCCAGGACACGGAGCTGACCCACGCCGTGGGCCTGCTGGCCGCCACGGCCGGGATCGGCGCGGAGCCGGCCGGAGCCGCGTCCGTGGCGGGCCTGCGCGCCGCCCTGCGCCAGGGCCTGGTCGCTCCCGGTGAGACGGTCGTCGTCCTGGTCACCGGACGCGCGGCCACGGCATCGTCTCCCGGCGTTCGGGACAGGGTCGCCGTGGCCACCGGGCTCGAGGACGTCCGCCGGGTGCTCCGAATGGCCTGAACCCACCACCGAGACCATCACCGGAAGGACACACCATGCTCTCCCTGTCACAGATCCTCGGGGACGTCTCCGGGGCGCACCGCCAGTCCCCGGAGGACTGGGCCCGGTCCCTCACCCGCGCCGTGCGGGACGCCGCCCTCCACCACCACGCCCGGAACGGGTACTACCGGGCCCAGTGCGAGGTGGCCGGGGTGGACCCGGCCATGGTCCACGGACTCGACGACCTCCGCCACCTGCCCCTGCTGCCGGTGGGCCTGCTGCGGCGTCCCGAGGCCCACCTGCTGCTCACCTGCTCCCTGGCCGAGGTCGAGACCGAGACCCGCGTCCCCGGACCCGGTGGCGCCTCCCCGGTGGTACGCCGGAACGCCGAGACCGAGACCCGCACGCTCATCGGCCTGACCGGGACGTACCGGGAGTTCCTCGGGCTGTCCGGCGGGGCGGGACTGTTCCTGGGCCCCCCGGCCCGGGTGCTCACCGTGCTCCACGGGGTACTCGACCACCACGTCGACCTGGACGACGACGCCGGCGACCCCGAGCCTGCAGCGGACCAGCTCCGCCGGTGGCAGGGCGGCCCGGTCCGGCACGTCCTCGGTCCCGGCCCCCTGGTCCGGCGCCTGGTGCGGTCCCTCGCGGACACGGCCACCACCGTGAGGCTGGACCCGTACAGCATGGTCATCACCCTCGGCGGCCGGACCCGCTCTCCGGAGGCGGCCGGGGAGGCCGAGGCCTTCCGGGACCGGTGCCACGACCGGCTCGGCGTGCGCCGGGAGAACGTGCGCGAGGTGTACGCGATGGCCGAGTCGAGCCTGCTCGCGGTCGAGTGCCAGGTCCACCGCAAGCACGTCCCGCCGTGGTGCCATGTCTCCGCCCGGGACCCGGACGACGTCCGCACGGAGGTCGCCCCCGGGGCCAGCGGCGTCATCGCCGTGCTGGACGCACTCAACACCAGCTACCCCGGTTTCCTGCTCTCCGAGGACGTGGGCGCGGTGGAGACCGGTACGTGTCCCTGCGGCCGGACGGGCCAGGTGCTCGTGGTGCACGGCCGGCGGCAGGGCCCGGAGCAGGCCCGCGGCACCCGCAGCCTCGAGGAGTACCTCGCGGCGGGCA
>DATBUG010000014.1:0-2862 GCA_036516315.1 Citricoccus sp. | reverse complement strand
AGCTGATGGGCATGTCCCTCTCGGCCAAGACCGCGATCGACCGGCACGCCGAGGTGATGGATACCCCGGTGGACATCGCCGACCCCGTCCCGGCGCCCGACGCCGGTGCGGAGCCACACGCTGCCCCGGCGCCCGACGCCGGCGCGTCCGGGGCGCTCGCCTTCCGCGGGGTCCGGTTCGCCTACCCGGACGCCGCCGACGGCACGGAGCCGGTGCTGCGGGACGTCACCCTCGAGCTCGACCCCGGGGAAACGATGGCCCTGGTGGGGCTGACCGGCTCCGGGAAGTCGACCCTGCTCCAGCTGGTCCCCCGCCTGTACGACGTCACCGGCGGGCAGGTCCGCGTGGGCGGCCGGGACGTCCGGGAGTACGAGCTGACCGAGCTGCGGCGCCGGGTCTCGATCGCCTTCGAGGACTCCACCCTGTTCTCCGACTCCATCCGCAACAACGTGCTGCTCGGCGCTCCCGAGGAGGTCCTGGCAGACCCGGCGGCGGCCGAGCGGTTGCTGGACGAGGCCCTGGACACCGCGCAGGCCCAGTTCGCCTACCGCCTGCCGGAGGGCCTGGACACCGAGATCGGTGAGGAGGGACTGAGCCTGTCCGGTGGCCAGCGCCAGCGCATCGCCCTGGCCCGGGCCATCGCGGCCCGGCCGGACGTGCTGGTGCTGGACGACCCGCTCTCGGCCCTGGACGTGCGCACCGAGGAGGAGGTGACCCGCCGGCTACGCCGCGTGCTGGCCGGGACCACCACGCTGATCGTGGCGCACCGTCCCTCCACGGTGGCCCTGGCCGACCGGGTCGCGGTGCTGCAGGAGGGCCGGATCCTGGACGTGGGCACCCACGCGGAGCTGCTCGCCCGGTCGGCCGACTACCGCTTCATCATCTCCAGCCTCGAGGCCGACCGCTCGATCGAGTCGGTCATGGACTCCGGAGTGATCACCGGGATGCAGCCCGTGGTCACCCCGGACCACGACCGTGCCGAGGACGGCACAGCCGACCGTGCACAGGACCGCACACAGGACCGCGAAGGAGACCGGGCATGAACCGCCGCACCCACCACGCGCCCGCCCTGCTGGGCACCCGCGGTGAGGAGCGCCTGGACCTGGACGCCGTCGAACGGCGGTACGTGCGCGCCCGGTCCTGGAAGCTGCTCAAGGACCTTGCCCGCCCGGTGCGGTGGAAGCTGCTGCTGACGGCGGTGCTCGTGGTGGTCTCGAACGCCGCCCGTGCGTCGTTCCCGCTCATCATCGCCTGGGGCATCGACTGGGGACTGCCCCGCGTGGTCTCCACGCTCGAGGCCGGCGGCTCCCCCGCCCCGGTGCTGGCCGCCGTCGGGGGCACCTACGTGGCCGCCGCCCTGACGGCCGGACTGCTGCTGGGCACCTACACGTGGCTGACCGCGCGGGTGAGCCAGGCGATGCTGCTGGATTTACGCGTGTGGGTCTTCCGCCACACCCAGCGGCTGAGCCTGGAGTTCCACGAACGGTACACCTCCGGCCGGGTGATCTCGCGGCAGACCTCGGACCTGGACTCCCTGCGTGAACTGCTGGACCAGGGCGTGTCCTCGCTGGTGTCCGGGCTGATGTTCATGCTGTTCACCACCATCTCGATCGTCGTGCTGGACTGGCGCTCCGGGCTGGTGCTGCTCGTGGCGTTCGTGCCCGTGGCGATCGCGGTGCGCTGGTACCAGGTGCGCTCGGAGGCGGTGTACCGCGAGTCGAGGGTCTCCTCGGCGCGGATGATCGTGCACTTCGTGGAGACCATGACCGGGATCCGGGCCGTGCAGGCCTTCCGCAAGCAGCGCGCCAACGACGCCGCCTACGACCGGCTGGCCACGAAGTACCGCGACGACATGGTGCGCTCGCTCAACCTGTTCGGGGTGCTACAGCCCACCCTGCTGGTCACCGGCAACCTGACCGTGGTGGCCCTGCTGGTCTTCGGCGGTTTCCGCGTGCTGGACGGCACCCTGGCCGTGGGCGTGCTGGTGGCGCTGCTGCTGGCCGGCAAGCGCGTGTTCCAGCCGATGGAGCAGGTGGCCATGTTCTACTCCTCCTTCCAGTCCGCCACCGCCGCACTGGAGAAGGTCTCGGGGCTGCTCGAGGAGTCCCCCAGCGTGCGGGAGTCCCCCACGCCGGTGCCGCTGCCCCGGGCCGAGGGACGCCTCGAGTTCCGGGACGCCGAGTTCGGCTACGGGGACGGCCAGGTCATCCTGCCCTCCTTCGGCCTGGCCATCCCGGCCGGGCAGACCGTGGCCGTGGTCGGCCAGACCGGGGCCGGGAAGTCCACGCTGGTGAAGCTCATCGCGCGCTTCTACGACCTCACCTCGGGGACGCTGACGCTGGACGGGGTGCCCCTGGACCAACTCTCCTCCGCGGACCTGCGTCACAACGTGGTGATGGTGACGCAGGAGGCGTTCCTGTTCTCCGGATCGGTGGCCGAGAACATCGCCCTGGGCCGGCCGGACGCCTCCGACGAGGAGATCCAGGCCGCCGCGCAGGCCGTCGGCGCGCACGAGTTCATCCTGTCCCTGCCCGAGGGTTACGACACCGACGTCACCAAGCGCGGCGGCCGGCTCTCCGCGGGCCAGCGGCAACTGGTCTCCTTCGCCCGCGCGTTCCTGGCCGACCCGGCCGTGCTGATCCTGGACGAGGCCACCTCCTCCCTGGACCTGCCGAGCGAGCGCCTGGTCCAGGCCGGGCTCGAGCGGCTGCTCGGCGACCGGACCGCGCTGATCATCGCGCACCGCCTGTCCACCGTGGAGACCGCCGACCGCGTGCTCGTGGTCCACGACGGGCGGATCGTCGAGGACGGCACCCCGGACGAGCTGGTCGCCGCCGGCGGGCGGTTCGCGGAGCTGCACGC
>DATBUG010000013.1:0-11437 GCA_036516315.1 Citricoccus sp. | reverse complement strand
ACCTGGCCGGCGGAGAGTCGGCTGAGGTCCTGGGGGGAACGGATGGTTTCGAGAAGGCCCACGGGCTGGCGGTCCTTTCGGCCGGGGTACGGGAGTCGTGCGTGGTCGGGGACGACGGTCCTGTCCACGATACCGTGCGGTCAGCCCCGGTGACGACGACGGGCCGGGACCCTGGGTGGGTCCCGGCCCGTGCCGGTGCGTCAGGTCACATTTGCGCGCCTGCCATGGCGGGGTGCGTCACTTCGCGGCGATCTGGCGCAGCACGTACTGCAGGATGCCGCCGTTACGGAAGTAGTCCGCCTCGCCGGGGGTGTCGATGCGCACGGTGGCGTCGAACTCCGTGACCTTGCCGTCCTCGGCGGTGGCGGTCACCTTCACGGTCTTCGGAGTGGTGCCCTCGTTGAGGGCGGTGATCCCGGTGATCGCGAAGGTCTCCGTGCCGTCCAGGCCCAGGGTGTCCGCGGACTCGCCCTCGGGGAACTGCAGCGGCAGCACGCCCATGCCGATCAGGTTCGAGCGGTGGATGCGCTCGAAGGACTCCGTGATCACGGCCTTGACGCCCAGCAGCGCGGTGCCCTTGGCAGCCCAGTCACGGGACGAGCCGGAACCGTACTCCTTGCCGGCCAGCACCACGAGTGGCACGCCCGCGGCCTGGTAGTTCTGGGCGGCGTCGTAGACGTAGGCCTGCGGCGCGCCCTCCTGGGTGAAGTCGCGGGTGAACCCGCCCTCCACGCCGTCCAGCAGCTGGTTCTTGATGCGGATGTTCGCGAACGTGCCGCGGATCATCACCTCGTGGTTGCCGCGGCGGGAACCGTAGGAGTTGAAGTCCTTGCGCTCCACGCCGTTCTCCAGCAGGTACTTGCCCGCCGGGGTGTCCGACTTGAAGGAGCCGGCCGGGGAGATGTGGTCAGTGGTGACCGAGTCGCCCAGCTTCAGCAGCACGCGGGCGCCCTCGATGTCCTGGACCGGCTCCGGCTTGGCCTGCATGCCCTCGAAGTACGGGGGCTTGCGGACGTAGGTGGAGTTCGGATCCCAGGCGAAGGTGTCGCCCTCCGGGGTCTCCAGGGCCTGCCAACGCTCGTCACCGTCGAAGATGGTGCCGTACTGCTGGGTGAACATTTCCGTGTCGATCGAGGCGTCGATGATCTGCTGGACCTCGGTCGGGTCCGGCCAGATGTCCTTGAGGAACACGTCGTTGCCCTCGGAGTCCTGGCCCAGCGGATCGTTCTCGAAGTCGAAGTCCATGGTGCCGGCCAGCGCGTACGCGACCACCAGCGGCGGGGAGGCCAGGTAGTTCATCTTGACGTCCGGGTTGATCCGGCCCTCGAAGTTGCGGTTGCCGGAGAGCACCGAGGTCACGGACAGGTCCTGGTCCTGGATGGCCTGCGAGATCTCCGGCTCCAGCGGGCCGGAGTTGCCGATGCAGGTGGTGCAGCCGTAGCCCACGATGTGGAAGCCCAGGGCCTCCAGGGACGGGATCAGGCCGGACTTCTCGTAGTAGTCGGTCACGACCCGCGAGCCCGGGGCCACCGAGGTCTTGACCCACGGCTTGGCCGTGAGGCCCTTGTCCACGGCGTTGCGGGCCAGCACGGCGGCGGCCATCATCACCGACGGGTTCGAGGTGTTGGTGCAGGAGGTGATCGAGGCGATCGAGACCGCACCGTGGTCCAGCTCGAACTGGCGCCCGTCCGGCATGGTGACCGGGACGGTCTTGGACGGACGGCCTGCGCCGGCCTCGTCCTCGGCGGCGTAGTTGTGGATGTCCTTGCGGAACTGCTCCTTGGCGTCCGAGAGCTCGATGCGGTCTTGCGGACGCTTCGGGCCGGAGATGGACGGCACCACGGTGCCCAGGTCCAGCTCCAGGTACTCGGAGTACTGGACCTCGGACGAGGGATCGTGCCACAGGCCCTGTTCCTTGGTGTAGGCCTCGACCAGGGCGATGTTCTCCTCGGAGCGGCCGGTCAGGCGCAGGTAGTCCAGGGTGACCTGGTCGATCGGGAACATGGCGGCGGTCGAGCCGAACTCCGGGGACATGTTGCCGATGGTGGCGCGGTTGGCCAGCGGCACGGAGCCCACGCCCTCGCCGTAGAACTCGACGAACTTGCCGACCACGCCGTGCTGGCGCAGCATCTCGGTGATGGTCAGGACCACGTCCGTGGCGGTGGCGCCGGCCGGGATGGACCCGGTCAGCTTGAAGCCGACCACGCGCGGGATCAGCATGGACACCGGCTGGCCGAGCATGGCGGCCTCGGCCTCGATGCCGCCCACGCCCCAGCCGAGCACGCCCAGGCCGTTGACCATGGTGGTGTGGGAGTCGGTGCCCACGCAGGAGTCCGGGTAAGCGCGCAGCTGACCGTCGACCTCGCGGGTCATGACCGTGCGGGCGAGGTTCTCGATGTTCACCTGGTGGACGATGCCCATGCCCGGGGGGACGACCTTGAAGTCGTCGAAGGCGGTCTGGCCCCAGCGCAGGAACTGGTACCGCTCACCGTTGCGCTGGTACTCGATCTCCATGTTGCGCTCGATGGCCTGGTCGTTGCCGAAGGAGTCGATCTGCACCGAGTGGTCGATGACGAGCTCGGCCGGGGCCAGCGGGTTCACGCGGGTGGGGTCCCCGCCGAGGTCCTTGATGGCCTCGCGCATGGTGGCGAGGTCCACGACGCAGGGCACGCCGGTGAAGTCCTGCATGATGACGCGGGCGGGGGTGAACTGGATCTCGGTGTCCGGCTGGGCGTTCGGGTCCCAGTTGGCCAGGGCCCGGACCGACTCCGCGGTGACGTTGGCGCCGTCCTCGGTACGGAGCAGGTTCTCCAGCAGGACCTTCAGGGAGTAGGGCAGCTTCTCGGCACCCTCCACCTTGTTGAGCCGGAAAATCTCGTATTCGGCTCCATTGACGTCCAGGACGCCCTTGGAGCCGAAGCTGTCAACAGTAGTCACGGAGGACTCCTCTTCCCGCCCTGTCTGCAGGGCGATTGGCCGGTCTTGAGTGCCAGTGCCGCACCACCGGGTTCTCCCGGCACCGCGTACGGACGGTACCGGACCGGTGGCCACGGCCAGGTGCCGGTCCTGTGCCGGCGGTCTGTCGACGCCGTCACAGGGGGCTCGGCGTCCATCCTATCCCCATGCACGGGCCGCCATCCGTCGTTTCACCGGCGGTGACACGGCCCGTGCGGCGCGTCAGCGGCGCACCAGCAGGGCCAGCGACTCCATGTGATGGGTGTCCGGATACAGGTCGAAGACCTCGACGGTCTCGACCGCCCAGCCCGCCTGGGACAGCAGTCCGAGGTCCCGGGCGAAGGAGGCCGGATCGCAGGAGACGTACACGATGCGCCGGGGATCCAGGCGGTTGATGCGCTCGACGGCGGCCCGGCCCGCACCGGCCCGCGGCGGGTCCAGGACCACGGTGTCCACGTGCCGCCCGCCCAGGCCGCACTCGGCCACCGGAGCGGACGGGTCGCGCAGCCACCCGCCCAGGACGCGGTCGGTCAGGCCGTTGAGCACGGCCGCCTGTTCGACGCCGTGCAGGTTGCGCCGCGCGTCTCGGCTCGCCCCCGGGGACGCCTCCACGGACAGCACCAGCCCCTCGGGCCCGACGGCGTCGGCGAGGTAGGCCGTGAACAGCCCGGCCCCGGCGTAGAGGTCGGCGATCACCTGGCCGGGCTGCGCGTCGGCCGCCGTCAGGACCGCGTCGACCAGCATCTGCGGGGCCGACCGGTGCACCTGCCAGAAACCGTCACCGGTGATGCGGTAGGTCTTGGTGCCGCCGATCGGCGACTCCACGACCTCCTGGACCCAGGTGCGGCCCCGCAGGCGGTGCAGCGTGGGCCGGTCTCCCGGCTTCTCCGGCGGGTCGAGCAGGGCCACGGAGGTGCCCTCCGGCAGCCGGGCGGTCTGGCGGTGCATCCGGGCCCCGAGCTGGGCGGTGTCCGCTCCCTCGACCGGGGTCAGGACCACGAGGGAGGACTCGCCGCCGGCCGGGGTGGCCACCTCGACGCGGGCGATGCCCGTGAGGTCCAGCTCCCAGAGCTTCAGGGTGTCCAGGCCGGGGACGCCCAACGGCATGTTCCGCACGGGGATCAGCACGTTGGACCGGTGGGCGTGCATGGCCAGGCGGCCGGTGGGGGTCACGGCGAAGGCGTTGCGGGTGCGCCAGTGCAGCCCCGAGGGATCGTCACCCGGGGCGCCGGTGACGTGGACCTCGAGCTGGAGGCCGGCGATCCGGGCCACGGTGTCCCGGAACACCTGGGCCTTGAGCCGGCGCTGGTGCGGCAGCACGATGTGACCGAACTCGGCGCCCCCGACCGGCAGGCGCCCGGCGGCGTGGGCGCGCAGCGAGTCGGCGAGCTTCCACTGGTGGGTCCGGCGGAACTCCGAGCCCTGCAGGACCTCGATGGTGTCCGCGCGCCAGAAGCGCGCACCGCTGCCCGCCTCGGTGACGACGGCGCGCACCACCTCGCCGGGGATGGCGTGGCGGACGAACACCACGCGGCCGTTGTGGCGGGCCACGCAGTGGCCGCCGTGGGCCATGGGGCCCGCCTCGAGTTCGAGCACCTGGGGCCCGTCGAGGGCACCGGTGTCCTCATCCACGTGCCGGAGCGCCCCCTCCACCCTGCTGGTGTCCCGGGTACTGGTCATTCTCGCCGTCCTCCTCAGCGGTCATGGGCACCCGCGTCCAGGCGGTCGATGTCGTTGACCGTTGAAGCGTTGCCCGTCCCCTCCGACTGTAGTGGCCGCCGCGCCGTCCCCGGCCGGGCGGAGGCGGATTCAGGTAGCGGACGGGTATCGTCGCCCGTCACCCGCGTATCGGACAGTTGCCAGGGCACCGAGGCGACCATCACGCCGGGCTCCCGGTGCAGGCGTTCCTTGAGGCGCTGGGCCGTGCGGTTGTGCAGCAGGGTCTGCCAGCCACGGGCCACCACGTACTCGGGAACGTACACGACCACGAGGTCCCGCGGGGAGGCCCGGCGCAGGGTCCGCAGGTGCCGGATCAACGGTTCGGCCATCTCCCGGTACGGGGAGGCCAACACCGTGACCGGCACGGGCAGCTGCAGGCGGTCCCACTCGGCCAGCAGCTTGCGCGTGGCGGACTTGTCCAGGTCCACCACCACCGCCTCGAGCGAGGAGGGACGGGAGGCGCGGGCGTAGGCCAGCGCGCGCAGCGTGGGCCGCTGCACGCTCATCACCAGGACGATCGCGTGCACCCTGGACGGCAGGGCCCGGGCGTCCTCGGCGGGCGTGAGGTCCAGTTCCGCGGCCACGGCGTCGTAGTGCGCCCGGATCCTGGCCATCACCAGGACCATGGCCGCGATCGCCAGCAGGGCCACCCAGGCGCCCTGGCCGAACCGCGTGGTCAGCACCACCACGGCCACCAGCGCCGTCACCGCGAAACCGACCAGGTTCACCGCCCGCCGGATCCGCACCACCTGGCGTGCCCTGCCGCCCGGGGTGTGGGCCAGCTGGCGGGTCCAGTGCCGGACCATGCCCAGCTGGCTGACCGTGAAGGACAGGAAGACGCCGATCACGTAGAGCTGGACGAGCAGGGCCGTCTGCGCACGGAAGGCCGCCACGAGCGCCAGCGCCGCGAGCATCAGCAGCAGGATGCCGTTGGTGTACCCGAGCCGGTCGCCGCGGGTCATCAACTGCCGGGGCAGGTACGCGTCCCGGGCCAGCCGCGAGGTCAGCTCCGGGAAGGACTTGAAGGCCGAGTGTCCGGCCAGCAGCAACAGGACGGCCACGAGCAGCACCAGGCCCCCCGCCAGCACTCCGCCCACCGGGCCCTGGGGACCCAGCACGGCGTGGGCCAGCTGGGCCAGCACCGGGTTCTGGACGTACCCGGCGGGGACCTCTCCGCCGGTGGTGGTGCGCAGCGTCGAGGGGTCCAGGACGAACACCACGTGGGTGCGCTCGGCCAGGTACATCACGCCGAGGGTGGAGACCCCGGCGAGCAGTCCCATGGCCAGCATGACGAACCGGGTGGTGCGGATCCGCGGCTGGGCCATCGCGTCCACGTTGGCCGCGGGCACCTCCACCCCCGTGGCCAGGGCCGATCCGGAGGAGAAGGCCCGCACCGCCAGCAGGGCCAGGGCCAGTCCGCCCAGCCCCTCGGCGAACGCGGGGTCCGGCACCGGTTCGACGCCGGCGGAGCGGGCCTGCCCGAGGGTGCCCGTGAGGTCCTGGGCCAGGCCGCTGGCCAGCATCCCCAGGAGCAGGGCCACGAACAGGTAGACGAGCACGGCCGGGAGCAGCCGCCCGCGGCCGGCGCCGCGGACGTTGGCGAGCGCCAGCAGGACGACACCGCCCATCGCCAGCCAGTGCTCGGCACCAGCCAGGGCCGGGAACGCGGCCGCCAGGTAGTGCGCCATCGCGGCCACCGAGACGGCCACGGCGAAGACCAGGTCCATCATCATGGCCGCCCCGACGGTCACCCCGGCCCACGGGCCGAGGTTGGCCCGGGCGATCGCGTAGTCGCCGCCGCGTGGGTAGGCGCTGATCGACACCCGGTAGGACAGCACGATGAGCAGCATGACGCCCACCACCACGAGGCCGATGTCCGGCCCCAGGGCGAGGGCGGCGGTGCCCCCCAGGGCCAGCGTCAGCAGGATCTCGTCCGGGGCATAGGCCACCGAGGACAGGGCGTTCGCGGAGAAGACCGGCAGGGCGAGTCCGCGCCCCAGGGGCCGGCTGCCCAGCCGCTCCGTGTCGTAGGGCCGCCCGACGAGCAGTCGGCGGACCGCCTCGAGGATCGTGGCCACGGCTCCACGGTACCCCCGGTCCGGTCGCGGCGGGGGCCGCATGGCACACTGGACTCGCCACCGCCGAGGGCGGTGCCGAGGTGCCGGGGCACAGGAGGGAGGCCGGATGGCCCACTACGTGATCATGGGCTGCGGCCGCGTGGGGGCCTCGCTGGCCCAGACCCTGGAGCGCAAGGGGCACTCGGTGGCCGTCGTGGACCAGGACGAACACGCCTTCCGGCGGCTCGGCCGCCACTTCGGGGGCCAGCGGGTCACCGGCGTCGGCTTCGACCGCGACGCCCTGGTGCGCGCCCGCATCCGGGACGCCTACGCCTTCGCCGCCGTCTCCTCCGGGGACAACTCCAACATCATCGCCGCGCGGGTGGCCCGGGAGACCTTCGGCGTCGAGCACGTGGTGGCCCGCATCTACGACCCGGGCCGGGCGGAGGTCTACCAGCGGCTGGGCATCCCCACCGTGGCCGCCGTGCGCTGGTCCACGGACCAGGTGCTGCGGCGCATCCTGCCGGACAGTGACCTCGCCGGGGACTTCCGCGACGCCTCCGGACGCGTCGTGATGGCCGAGGTGCGGGTCTCCCCCGCCTGGGTCGGACGGCCGCTGTCCGTGCTGGAGGAACGGGCACGGGTGCGGATCGCCTTCGTGACCCGGTTCGGCGAGGGCATCGTGCCCGCCGCCGGCACCCTGTACCAGCAGGGGGACATCCTGCACGCCGTCATGGAGGTCGCCCGCCAGGACGACGCGGAACGGGTGCTGGCCGCCGGGCCCGGACGCGGCGACGCGCCGGAGGGCGGCGGCGAGGACGGGGGCCGGCCGTGAGGGTGGTCATCGCCGGGGCCGGGGCCGTCGGTTCGTCGATCGCGCGCGAGCTGCTGGCCAACGGCCACGAGGTGCTGCTGGTGGACCAGAAGCCGGAGGTGGTCTCCCGCTCGGGACTGCGCGGGGTCAAGTGGCTGATGGGCGACGCCTGTGAGCTGGCCGTGCTGAAGGAGGCCCACCTGGAGACGGCCGAGGTGCTGGTGGCCGCCACGGGCGACGACAAGGCCAACCTCGTCATCTCCCTGCTGGCGAAGTCCGAGTTCGGCGTCGGGCGGACCGTGGCCCGGGTCAACAACCCGAAGAACGACTGGTTGTTCGACGAGGCATGGGGCGTCGACGTGGCCGTGTCCACGCCGCGGATCATGACCGCCCTGGTGGAGGAGGCCGTGGAGACCGGGGACCTGGTCCGGTTGCTGACCCTGCGCTCGGGCAGCACCGCGCTGGTCGAGTTCACCGTCCCGGCCGGTCACTGGACGCAGGGACGGCGCCTCGGGTCGGTGTCCTGGCCCGAGGACGTCTCCGTGGTGACGATCATCCGGGACACCCGGCCGATCACCCCCAGCGTGGACGACGTGATGGAGGCGGCCGACGAGCTGTTCTTCCTGACCTCGGTGGAGTCCGAACCGCGCCTGCGGGACCTGCTGGTCCCCCGCCCCGGGCGCCCGGGAACGGACTGACGCGGGCTCAGGCCGGGGTCTGCGGCCCGTGGCCGGGGTGGTCCAGGCGCTCCTGTCCCGCCGGGGAGCGTCCGGCCGGCGCGGAGACCAGCCATCCCAGCCACAGTGCCAGGGCGTAGAGGGGCAACCCCATCACCAGCCGCGCGGTCCCCAGGGCGGTGAGCAGCTCGGCCGCGTAGAGCGGGACCTGCACGACGATGCGCAGGCCCAGGGCCGCGACCAGCAGCCACGTCGCCAGCGCGTAGCGGCGCCGGCGCCGTGGGTCCTTACGCCATGCCAGGCCCTCGTTCCGGATGACCCCGAACACCAGGCCCAGCACGGGCCAGCGCACCAGCACGGACGCCGAGAGCACGAGCACGTACACGGCGTTCGTCACGAACCCCCAGACGTAGAAGTCCCGGGCCTGGCCGGTGTTCAGGGCCACCACCACGCAGAGGGCGACGACGGCCAGTCCGGCCAGGGCCTGCAGCGGGCTCTGGCGCTGGACGAGCCGGATCACGCTGAACACCGCAGCGGCCGCCACGGCCGCGATCCCCGAACCCCACAACGCCTGGGTCGTGATGAAGGACACGAGGAAGACGGCGGAGGGCAGGACCGATTCCAGCAGTCCCCGCCACCCGCCGATGGTCGCCAGCACGTCCAGGGAGCCGTCCTCGGTGGTGGCCGCGACGGAACCGACCCGGCGCAGCGCGGCGTCCACCGGGTCCTGCTCACGCCCGGGACCTCCGGGACGGTCCTGCGGTGCGGGGTCAGTCATGGGGAGCTCCTGGCAGCAGTTCGTAACGGGGGTTGAAGACGGTCGGCATCCCCTCGTGCTCGGCCAGGACGCCTTCGACGCGCAGCCAGCGCCCGGGCTCGATCCCGGGCACCGACCGCTGGCCGATCCAGATCAGGCGGAGGCGTTCACCTCCGCCGGACTCCTGGCCGGGGCCCGCCGGCCGGGTGACGAGGTCGGCGGCGAAGCGGTCCGGGTCCGCGCGGCCCGGCAACCGGACGTTGTCGACCATGCCGGCGCGGAGGACGGCGGCGCCGCGGGGCGGGCCCGGGGGGACGGTGCCGGTCACCGCACTTCCGTGATCTCCGGACCGCGCTCGGGTGGCTGCTGGCCGGCGTCCTGTCCGGTCGCACCGGACCGGGGACGGCGGACGGGACGCAGGTTCTCCGGCGGGGTCAGCGGAAGCAGCTCGCGCGGGGGGTGCGGGTCCTCGCCGCGGTGGACGACGATCCGGGAGAAGACGTCCTCGATCGCCCCGGCGGCGTCCTCCTTGAACGCGGCCTCGCCGCCGATCACGCCCCGCAGGAACCAGCGGGGACCGTCGACGCCGACGAACCGGGCCACACGCCAGCCGGGGCTGCCGTCGGGCATCGCGGCGGGAATGCGGGCGAGCACCTCGGTGCCGAACGGGCCCTGGCGCTCCCCCACCTCGGCGTTCTCGGTGCCGGCCACGGACTGGCGGATCTCCGCGCGGATCTCATCCCAGAGGCCACCGGTGCGCGGGGCAGCGAACGCCTGGGCCTGGAGCGAGGACCGGCCCAGGGTCAGGGTGGCGCCGATGATCCGCTGCGTGGCCTCCTCCACGTCCAGGCGCAGTTTCAGGTCCTTGACGACGGGGACCCGCAACGACCCGAGGTCGATGTAGCCCTCCAGGCCGGGCCGTTCCGTGACGTCGAAGGGGCCGCTGGTCGAGGACTGCTCCGGCTCGCGGTCGCGCTCGTCCTGCAGCTCCTCCGGGAGCGTCACCGTCTCGACCTTGACGTTCCGGTTCCGGCCGAAGATCATCGCCGTGCCCGCCTCTCTTCCGTCCCGCTGCTGACTTGGTCCCGCGGACGCGGGGGAATCCCACGACGCGACCCGTCCAGCTTAGGTCAGCGGCTCAGGGACGGTGAACGTCCTCACCGGGCGGTCGCCCGGAATCCGGATGGAACCGGCTCAGAAACCGCCCGTGGAGCCGAAGCCCGCGCCACCGCGGACGGAGTCCGGCAGCGCGTCCACCGTGACGAAGCGGGCGTGGGCCACGCGCTGGATCACGAGCTGGGCGACCCGGTCCCCACGGCGCAGGCGCACGGCCTCCGTCCGGTCGGTGTTGAGCAGCGGCACCTTGATCTCGCCGCGGTAGCCGGCGTCGATGGTGCCCGGGGAGTTCACCAGGGTCAGTCCGTGGCGGGCCGCCAGGCCGGAGCGGGGGTGCACCAGGGCCACGTACCCCTCCGGCAGTGCCAGGGCCACCCCGGTGGGCACGAGGGCGCGGGCCCCGGGGGCGAGGTCCACGTCGACCGTGGTGCGCAGGTCCGCCCCGGCGTCCCCGGGCATCGCGTACGCCGGTGGCTCGATCCCGTCATCGAGCATCGTCAGGGCGACGGTCGGGCGGTCGACGTCGGTGGCGGGCGGGGCGGGCTCTGCTGGCTGATTCACGGCCGCCACTGTACCGGACCGGCGGTTTTCCGCCTCCACGGTGCTTCGTGGGATTCTTGGAGGCATGCACGATTCCTCTCCCGCCTCCCCGGCCGGCCCCGGCGCACGCGCCACCGGCTCCTCCGTCCTCTATGAGGAGCAGCTGCGTCCCTCGTGGTGGATCTGGCTCGTGGCCGTGATGATCTCGGGCCTGTCCATCCTCGTGTTCGTGCCCATCGGCCTGGGCATCGGCCTGGGGGCGGCCGTGGTCGTGTTCGCCGTCATCGCCATCCTGCTGCGGGCCTCCACGCCACGGATCGTGGTCACCGACTCCACGCTGCAGGTCGGCCGTGCCGGGATCGAGCGCGTCCACGTGGGCGACGTGACGGGCTACCGCGGGGAGGACGCGACGTACCAGCGCGGACCGGCGCTGCACGGGTTGGCCTTCCTGTGCATCCGCGGCTGGATCGACCCCGTGGTCCGCATCCAGATCACCGACGACCGGGACCGGACCCCCTACTGGCTGACCAGCACCCGCCACCCTGAGCGTCTCGTGGCCGTGCTCGGCGGGGACATGGCGCGCGAGGAGGACCGCGGGGACCGCTGACCGGCACGGGCGCCCCGGACACGCGTCAGGCCGGCCAGGATGACCTGGCCGGCCTGACGCGTGTGCCGGACGTGCTACCGCGCGGCGGGGGCTCTCAGCCCTCGCAGTCGGTGCAGTAGAGCATGCCGTCCTTCTCCTTGGCCACCTGCGAGCGGTGGCGGACCAGGAAGCAGGAGGCGCAGGTGAACTCGTCGG
>DATBUG010000012.1:0-5583 GCA_036516315.1 Citricoccus sp. | reverse complement strand
AGGAGGAGATGCTGGATTGTTCGTGGACTCGATGGCGGGTGTGTGGAAGCACGCGGTCTCCGGTCTGCACACGATGGAGGACCAGGGTGGGGCTCCGGTGGTTGCGCCACCGCTCGGGGCGGACCCGGTCTTCGCACGCATCTCCTCCGCCGCGGCGGCCGGCCTGAGGACCTATACGGGCGTGTTGGACGCGGGCGTGGCCATCGACGGCTCCCCGGCGCGTCCCCGGGCCCGGATCGAGTGCCTCCTGTCCGCGGAGGGCGAGGTGTCCCGCGTCGCCGACGTCATCGAGTGTTCCCTCCTGGAGCAGATCGAGGCGCTGCTCGGGGGAGAGCTGGTCGCCGTGGACGTGCGAATCCGGCACGCCGCTGGCCGGCCCGTGGTCCGGGGCGTTCAGTCCTCGGCCGGGTAGATCGACTCGACGAGGGTCCGGGCGATCGTCGTGGCCGGGTCGAGCCCCTCGGGGGTCGGGGCGAGATTCGCCCAGACGACCAGGGTGAGGTCGCGCTCCGGGTCGTGTCCCATGAACGTGTTGTAGCCGGGCAGTTCGCCGGTGTGGCCGTAGAGGTCGCCGAACCGGGCGATCGCCAGGCCGTAGGCGGCCGCCGTCTGGCCCTCCTGCGGTGCCGGGACGCTGTCCATCCGCAGCGTCTGGAACTCCTCGTCCAGCAGTTCCCCCTCGGTCAGCGCCTCGACCCAGTCGGCCAGGTCCGCCGCCGTGGAGATTCCCGCCCCGGCTGCCCAGCCCCAGGACGGGTTGTCGAAGGTCTGTTCCACCGGGTCGATCGCGCCCGAACGCGCCTGCTCCTGCATCCGCTGGGGCAGGGCGGGCGGGGTGCCCAGGGTCAGGATGTTATTCCCGAACATGTACCCGTGCACGGCTGGCTCGGGGAGTTCGTGCGAGGTCCTCGGCGGCAGCAGGGTGTCCTCGAGGCCGAGCGGGGTGAACAGCCGCTCGGCGAAGATCTCCTCGAGCGGCTTTCCCTCGAGCTGCTCGGCCACCAACCCCAGCAGCACCGTGTTCGTGTTGGAGTACTCCCAGTCCTGGCCGGGGGCGAAGGACGGCTCATGGGCCCAGGCCACCGCCAGCAACTCCTCGGGGTCCCAGACGCGTTCCGGATCGGCGTCCATCGCCGCGTTGAGGTCCCGGTCGCGGGTGTAGTTGTACAGCCCGCTGCGCATCGCGAGCAGCTGTTCGATGGTGATGTCCTCGCCGTGGGGCACGTCCGGACGGTAGGTGGCGATGGGGTCGTCCAGGCTCAGGGCCCCCTCCTGGGCCAGCTGCAGGATGACCGTCCCGGTCCACGTCTTCGTATTCGACCCGACGCGCAGGTGCTGCTCCGCGGTGGGTGGGACCGACTCCCCGGAGATGGCCGTGCCGTAGGAGTCGATGACCTCCCCCTCGGGGGTCCGCAGGAGCATGAACGCCCCCGGAACGCCGAGCTCGGACGCCGTCTCCTCGAACGTGGACCGGACATCGTCCGCGTCCATGCTGGCGGGGGCTTTCTGTACTTCTGTCTGCGCGTCGGTCTCCGCGGCTGTCTCGGTGGGGGCAGTTGCGCAGCCCGCGAGCAGTAGGGCGAGGGCGGCGGTCAGCCCCCGGACGCCCAGGCGTGGGCGCCGGCCTCCGGACCGGCCCGGGCGGGTACTGGTGTGCTGCATGGCGACTCCTCGGGGCAACCCCCTCGCCGGTAGCGTAACCATCCGCCCTGCACCGGCCAAGGGCCCATGGGTGCCCGTCCGGGCTGCCGCCCGGGCCTAGGGCCGTCGAGGAATCAGGTCAGGGCTTCGCCCGCACCGTGGCTGCATTCCGGCGGGCCAGTCGCCGCTAGGGTCCGCGACGGAGGACTAGGGTGAGGCCATGCCGGCAGGAGGCGCGGTCCGGGGTCTGGAGGACCAGTCGAGACAGACGGTCCCTGAGCGATGAGCGGCCGTTTTCCCGACCATCCCGTGCGTGTCCCCGTGGGGTTGCAGTCCTGGGAGCACGTGACGTTTCTGCACTGGCCCTACCCGGCAGCAGCCGTCCAGCGCCTGGTTCCCGGTGGGCTCACGGTGCAGCACTGGGAGGGCCTCACCTGGGTGGGTATCACCCCGTTCCGGATGGTGGGGGCCCGGGCACCGGGAGTGCCGCCCCCATCGGGATGGGCCGCGTTTCCGGAACTGAACGTGCGGGCCTATGTGCGCGCGCGGGACGGGCAGGACGGGATCTGGTTCCTGGGCATGGTCGCGTCCCGACGCAGTTTCGTCATCGCCCTGCGGAGTCTGGGGCTGCCCTATGAGCCCTCCCGCGCGTCCGTGTCCATAGGAGGGTCGAGGTGGACCTATCGGTTCGGCACGCCCTACGGGTTCGGTTCCGGCCTGGCCGGTTGGTTCGAGGCGGTGGTGGACGTCGGTGGGCCGCTCGGGCCGAGGGAGCTCACTCCGGTGGTGGAGAGCCTCACCGGACGCTGGTCGGCCTACCACCGGCGGGCAGGGATGCTCTGGCGCACCCCCGTAGTCCATGAACCCTGGCCCTTGCACGCGGCGACGGTCACCGGGAGTCTCGAGGCCCCGCTGCGCTGGGCCGGACTGCCTGCACCGACCGGTGACCCGCTCGTGCACGCGGCACCGGCGGTGCACGCCCGTCTCGGGGTGCCCCGACGGGCGTGAGCACCGAACCAGCCCCCGTCGACGAGGTCCCGGACCCGGTCGACCACGGACTGTGGCAGGGCGGCTATGACATTGCCGGGTGGGCGCCGGGCCACGACCGGGTGGGCGCGGTGCGGCGGACGACCACCCAGACCAGGCCCGCCCCGCCTGGACGGCTGGGCAACCCATCGGGGGGCGGTGTCAGTGGCTGGTCCTCCCGCGCGTGGAACGCAGGACCGGGTCGATGCAACGGTCGGCAAGCATGCCGGTGGCCACCGAGTAGAGGGCCTTGTGGGCCACGTCCACGACTTTCTCCTGCCGCGGCCAGGTCATGGGGGGTGCTCCGACACCGGTGGCGTTCTCCACGGTCTGGTCGACGGCCAGCCGCACGATGGTGTGCCAGGCATGGGCCACCGGGCCGCGGATGCCGGTGACCGCCCAGATCCCGCGCACCGCACCCAGTGCCGCGCCGGTGCCCCAATGCATGGCGTGGTTCCACCCCCATGGACGCTCATCATGACCGGGGTGGCGCCCGAGCAGGGACAACAGCGCCCGGGCGGGGATATAGGAGTTCGGCCGCCCCGTGAACCTCTGTTCGAGCTTCTCGGCCGTGGTCATCACCGCTACCCCGACCAGGCCGCAGGCCGCCCCGCTGCCGGCGGCTCGGAGCAGGAGGTGCCCGCGAGAGGCGTGTGTCATGGTTCCCCACTCTCCATCAGGATGGCCCGTCCATCGACCACGGTCGGCTGCGGTGGCGTGGCCGGTGTCTGTCGAGGTCTCACGGTAGGTGGCTCTGGCCCGCTGGGCAATCAACTGCCACACCCAGCCGATGATCACCGAGGCCATGGCCACCCCGGCGTCGCGTGCGGCACCGGTTCGGTGGCGCCAGGACAGGACGGTGGCGGTGACACCACCGGCGACCGATTGCGGCTTCCAACAGGCGGGTTCCGGTCGTGACGCGGCCGGAGGCATTGACCCTCGGCTGGCGATCGGGGAAGGATCGCCACCATGAAACCCACGCCGCACCTCAAGCCCTTGTCCGAGCAGGTCGTCGTCGTGCTGGGGGCCTCCACTGGCATCGGGCGGGAGAGCGCGCTGCGGCTGGCCGAGCGTGGGGCGAAGCTCGTCGTCGCCGCCCGCAACGAGTCGGCGTTGCAGTCACTGACCGATCAGATCGTCTCCGATGGTGGGCAGGCCGTGCATGTGGTCTGTGACGTCGTCGATCCGGTCCAGGTCGAGGCCGTGGCCCAGGCCGCCGTGGACACCTTCGGGCGTATCGACACCTGGGTCAATGTCGCCGCGGTACTGGTCCAGGCACCCTTCGGGGAGACCGAACCCGAGGAGTTCCGTCGGCTGATGGAGGTCAACTACCTCGGGCAGGTGCACGGGGCGCTGGCCGCGCTGCCCAGACTGCGCGAGGCCGGGGGCGGGGCGCTGATCGCGATCTCCTCGGTGGAAGGGCTCGTGGCGACGCCCTGGCAGAGTGCCTACAGTGCGTCCAAGCACGCGGTCGAGGGCGTCATCGACGGGTTGCGGCGTGACTTGCGGGCCGAGGGGGTGCCGATCTCGGTCACCAGCATCAAACCGGCCACCATCAACACCCCCTTGTTCACCAATGCCGGGCACAACATGGCCGTGGAGCCCCAGGGCCCGCCGCCGGTCTACCCGCCCTCGGTGGTGGCGGACTGCGTCGTCTATGCCGCCGAGCATCCCGTGCGGGACCTGTGGGCCGGTGGCGCCGCCCGGGCGCTTGCCCTCGGCCAGGGGTTCGCCCCGCGGCTGATGGATGCGGTGCTGGCAAGGATCGTGCCCCTGGAGCGATCCTCGAATCCCGACCCCGGTGGGTTCCCCGGCACCCTGTTCGCGCCGCGGCCCGAGGAGGACCGCACCGAGGGTGACCTCAGCGCCCAGGCGCGCACCTTCAGCGCCTACACCTGGTGGCAGACCCACCCCCGGACCCGGTCCCTGCTGACCACCGGTGCACTGACGGGACTTGCCCTCGCCCTCAGCCGCCGCAGAGCCGGCGGTGCCCTTCGCGTGTGCTGAGCCGCGGGCGCCCTGCCAAGGACCGTGTTCTCCGGGACCACCGGCATGATCATCGACCGTGCTCTGTCCCGGCAGTCAGGGCGTGACGTCATCGGCGTGGGTATCACCTTTCGCCCGGAGGATCCTTTCCGCGAGGGCGATCTCCAGGCTTTCCAGCACCTTAACCAGTGCACGAGCACGGTCCTGGGTATCTAGAAGTAGTCCTCCTCGCGGTCGTCATCAGGATCGACGTCGTCCTCACCCGATCCCATGGGGTCGAGTCCGGCGTCCTCGTCGTCCGGGTTGGCTTCCCGGTCTGTTTCGTCCGGTTCGGGCCCGGGTGCTGTGCTGTCAGGGTTGGCCGTGGCGTCCGCTGAGTCATCCGGAGTCCGGGAAGCCGGTTGGTTCGTCATGGGTTCTCGTTTCAACAGGTCACGATGCGGTGAGCGGTGTCTGCATGATTCTGGCCGCGGCGTCGCCCTGAGTGGAAGGGTCGGCCGGAGCGCTGAGACCCCTAGGTTTATCCGGCCAGGCGCCGTGCCAGCACCGGCACGCCCGGTCCGCTGAGTTCCGGCAGGGCGACCGGACGGCCGGCGACCGCCAGGGCGAGGGCCTCGCCAGGCCCGCGCAGCTCCAGACCCTTGCCCCACGACCACGGGGTGTCCGTGGCGGCCAGCCGCAACCCGTCGAGCCGATGCCGGGGCATGAAGCCGCGGCTGGCGGGGCGGGAGACGAGGAAGTCGAGCACCGCGGCCCACACGGTGGGATCGGGGTTGACGTCCAGCCCCAGGGGCCGCGCCGCGTCGCGCAGGTGGATCGCCGTGTCGGCCATCGGTCCGCCGGCCCCCACGACCGGGGCCTTGAGCCGCGCGCCGGCCCGCTCGCGCAGTTGCCGGACGAGTTCGGCGACGGGTCGCTGGGCCCGGCGCC
>DATBUG010000011.1:0-1941 GCA_036516315.1 Citricoccus sp. | reverse complement strand
TGGACCGCTTCACCGCGCTGGTGGAGCTGCCCCCGGCCTGGCAGTGGCTCTCCCACGACGTCACCCTGTGGATCCTGGCCGCGCTGTTCGTGCTGGAGGTCGTGGCGGACAAAATCCCCGTGCTGGACTCCCTCAACGACGCCGTGCAGACCATCGTCCGGCCGGCCGCGGGTGGGATCACCTTCGCCACGGGAGTGGGCGCGGAGACGGTCACCGTGCAGGACCCAGCGGCGCTGTTCGCCGGCGAGGCCTGGATCCCCGTGGTGATCGGTGCGGGGCTGGCGCTGGTGGTGCACCTGTTCAAGGCGACCACTCGGGCCGGCGCGAACACGGCCACCGTGGGTGCCGCGGCGCCGGTGCTGTCCACCGCGGAGGACGCCGCCTCGACCCTGCTGTCCCTCACCGCCGTCCTGTGGCCCGTGGTCGTGGTGGTGCTCCTGGTGATCGTCCTGGTGGTGTTGTGGCTGCTGGGCCGGTGGCTGCTGCGCCGCCGGCGCCGCGACCGGCTGATGAGCCGCGAGGACCGCTACTTCGCCGCGTGAGACCACCGGCCCCGGGGGAAGGTGGGGGGCTCAGGCGAAGGCCACCCCGTCCATGAGCTTGCGGGCGGTGCGGACGCTGCCGGTGACCAGTACCCGGGGCTGGTCCGTGGAGTCTGTGGACTCTGTGCCGTCGGTCTCGACGGAGACCACCAGGTCCGTGTGGCCGGTCGGGTGCTCCACCCGGATCCGGTCGGCCGCGTGGTCGCCGTCCATCCCGGCCAGCACCGTGCCGGGGACCGCCCAGGCCACGGCCGCGGAGGCTCCGGCGAACACCCCGATCGCCTCGTGCACCCGCCGCGGGATGAAGCAGCGGGTGCTGAAGGTCCCGTCCTGGCGCGCCGGGGAGACGAGGCAGACCTTCGGCACCGTGGCGTCGCGGACGTCCCCCAGGCCCATTGCCGCGCCGGCCTCGAGACGGACGGCCTCCACGGCGCCGCACAACCGTTCGTCGGCCTCCAGCCCGGCCGGGGACTCGGTGCCGGTGACGCCCAGGGCGGCCGCGTCCACCACGACGACGGGCATCCCGTTGTCCACGCAGGTCACCTCCACGCCCGCGAACACGTCCCGACGGCGGCCCGTGGGGAACAGCGCGCCGCAGCTGGACCCGGCCGTGCCCCGGTAGTCCAGGACCACCGGGGCCGACGTGCCGGGCACCCCGGCGATCGCGGTCTGCCCGGCGTAGGTCACCTGTCCGCCCGGGGTCTGCACCGTGGCGAGCGCCTCGGAACCGGTGTTGAGCATGTGGATGCGCACCGGCGTTGTGCCGTCCTGCGCCGGGACCAGGCCGCGCTCGATGGCGAAGGGGCCCACCCCCACGAGGATGTTGCCGCAGTTCTGCCGGTCCGTCACCAGCGCCTCGTCCACGGCCACCTGCAGGAAGAGGTAGTCCACGCCCCCGTCCTGGCGGGCCGAGACCACGGCCACCTTGCTGGTCAGCGGGTGCGCCCCGCCCAGGCCGTCGATCTGCCGCGCATCGGGCGAGCCCATGAGGCGCAGCAGCAGGGCGTCCCGCTCGGCGGGATCGGCCGGCAGGTCCTCGGCGAGGAAGTACAACCCCTTGGAGGTGCCGCCGCGCATGACCATGCAGGGGATGCCGGTGTCCGGGGTGGTGGGGATGCTCATGACGGTCCTCCCGACGGCGCACATCAGACCGATGTGTGACAAAATTGCTGACAATCGAGACCATCATGACGGAGCAGCGGGGGAGGCGCCAGTGGCGACCGGAACCAGGAACGGAACGGCGGTGACCGCGGCCGAGGTGGCCGCGCGCATCCGCGAGGCGATCTCCGCCGGGGACCTGGTGCCCAACCAGCGGCTCATCGAGGCGGACCTGGCGGAGGCCTACGGGGCCAGCCGGGGACACGTGCGCACGGCCCTGGGCGAGCTCACCGTGGAGGGG
>DATBUG010000010.1:0-6073 GCA_036516315.1 Citricoccus sp. | reverse complement strand
CCTGCAAGGCGCTGTACTCCTGCAAGGACTGCCTGGAACCCTTCGACTACTTCAAGGTGCTCTCATGACCGCAACTGCAACCGATACCGCCCCGTCGCGCCGCCGTGCCACCTTCCACGCACTGGAGGTCGCCGGGGTCCGCCGGCTGACCGCCGACGCCGTGGAGGTGACGTTCGCCGTCCCCGAGGAGCTGGTGGACGAGTACGACTACGCCCCCGGCCAGTACGTGGCCCTGCGCAAGCAGCTGCCGGACGCCGAGGGCACCCTGCACGAGGTGCGCCGCAGCTACTCCATCTGCGCCGAGCCGAAGCCGGGTGAGATCCGGGTGGCCATCAAGCGGGACCTGGGCGGGGTGTTCTCCACCTGGGCGAACGAGAACCTCACCGCGGGGGACACCATCGAGGTGATGAGCCCCACCGGTGCCTTCATCTCCAAGCACAAGATGACCGGGCTGAACGACCCGGAGTCGATCGACACGGACACCGAGCACACCTTCGTGGCCGTGGCCGCCGGCTCCGGCATCACCCCGGTGATCGCGATCGCGCGCACCGTGCTGGCCGCCAACGAGAAGGTGCGGTTCGACCTCGTCTACTCGAACAAGGCCGCCATGGACGTCATGTTCCTGGAGGAGCTGGCCGACCTCAAGGACAAGTACCCGTCCCGGTTCGCGCTGCACCACGTGCTGACCCGCGAGCAGCGCATCTCCCCGCTGCTGTCCGGGCGGATCGACCACGAGAAGCTCTCCACGCTGTTGTCCACCGTGATCCAGCCGGACCTCGTGGACGAGTGGTTCCTGTGCGGTCCGTTCGAACTGGTGCAGATGGTCCGCGACCAGCTCGGCGAGCTCGGCGTGGACGCGGACCGGGTGCGCTTCGAGCTGTTCACCACCGGTGACCCGAAGAAGGGCCGTCCGGAGGGCAACATCGGCCGCCCGGTGGAGGTGGACGAGACCGGTGACAACTACGACATCTCCTTCACCCTGGACGGGCTCCAGGGCGAGGTGAAGTCCCCGAAGGGCCAGCGTGAGACCGTGCTCAACGCCGCCCTGCGCGTCCGCCCCGACGTGCCCTTCGCCTGCGCCGGCGGCGTGTGCGGCACCTGCCGGGCCAAGGTCGTCGAGGGTTCCGTGGACATGGACGAGAACTACGCCCTGGAGCAGGACGAGATCGAGAAGGGATACGTCCTGACCTGCCAGTCCCACCCCACGTCGGACAAGCTGGTCCTCAGCTTCGACGCCTGACCCCGCCCGTCCCCGCCAGCGCACCGCGCCGGCGGGGACGGTGCTGTCCGGCCGCGGCAGCCGCGGCCGGGCCGAGCACGCCACAGCACCCGACCTGCCCAGGAGGCACCCATGATCGAGTTGACCATCGCCGACGGGATCGCAGAAGTGGTCCTGAACGCCCCCGAGAAGATGAACGCCCTCAACGAGGAGGCGCTCGCCGAGCTCGGCACGGCCTACGACGACGCCGCTGCCGCCGTCTCCCGGGGTGAGGTGCGGGCGCTGTTGCTGCGCGGCGAGGGACGCGGGTTCTGCGCCGGGCGGGACATCTCCGCGGTCACGCCCGCCGATGACGACGTGATGGGCTACCTGGGGGACAAGGTCACGCCCCTGTTGCAGTCCATGAGCGCCTTCCCGGCGCCGACCTTCGCGGCCGTGCAGGGCGCCTGCCTGGGGGTCGGGCTCGGCCTGGCGATCGCCACGGACGTGGTCTACGTGGCGGAGAACGCCAAGATCGGGTCCCCGTTCGCGAACCTCGGTGCCACGCTGGACTCCGGCGGGCACTGGCTGTTCACTGAGCGCCTGGGCACTCACCGCACCCTGGACCTGATCTACACCGCGGAGCTCATCAGCGGCGCCGAGGCGGTCTCCTCGGGGCTGTTCTCCCGGACGATGCCGGCCGAGTCGCTCCTGGAGGACACCCGTGCCGTCGTCGCGAAGGTGGCCACGGGCGCCACCGGGGCTTTCGTGGCCTCGAAGGAGCTGGTGGCCCAGATCCGGGACCAGCGGCTGGGGCTGTGGGAGTCCATGGCGCACGAGAACCAGGCCCAGGCGGACCTGTGCGGCACAGAGGACTACGCGGAGGGCTTCGCGGCCTTCCAGCAGAAGCGTGCGCCGCAGTTCCGGGGCATCGCCCCGGCGGGCGCGACCGGCTGAGTCTCGGCCTGACCACGCCGCACGGACAGGGGGCCCGGTCCCGTCACGGGGGCCGGGCCCTCTGCCGTGCCGCCTGCGCGTGCGGGGTGGCACCGGGTGAGCGGACGACGGACTGCGCCGGAGAGGACGCAGGGCGTAGAGTCACCGGACGTCGACCACCGCCAACCAGACGTCTGCGAGGGCACATGAGTGAGGACCGGCGCAGGGAACTCGGTGACAACGAGTTCGCCATCGAGGAGCACTTGCAGCAGGCCTTCGAGAGCACGATGGAGGAGGGGGCCGAGCGGCTGCACCGCACGCCGCGCGCCGTCATCATCACCGGCCTGTTCGGGGGCCTGGAGATCGGGGTGGGGGTGATGGCCTACCTGGCCGTGCTCCACGAGACGGGCAGCCACCTGCTGGCCGGGCTGGCCTTCAGCATCGGGCTGATCGCCGTGCTGCTGGCGCACAGCGAACTGTTCACCGAGGATTTCCACATCCCGATCATGGCGTTGGTCACGCGGCAGGCGAGCATCTGGATGCTGCTCAAGCTGTGGGCCCTGACGCTGGTGAGCAACCTCGCCGGGGGATGGCTGGTGATGTGGCTGATCATGCAGGCCTTCCCCGAGTGGCACGGCACCGTGGCGGAGAGCGCGCACCACTTCGTCGATGCCCCGTTCTCGGTGCAGACCGCGTGCCTCGCCGTCCTGGGTGGGAGCACCATCACCCTGATGACCCGGATGCAGAAGGGGACGTCTTCAGAACCCGTCCGGGTGATCGCGGCCGTCGGCGGAGGATTCCTGCTGGCGGGACTCCAGCTCTTCCACTCGATCCTGGACTCGTTGTTCGTCTTCGGGGCCATGCAGACGGGGGCCGGCATCACCGTGCTGCAGTGGCTCGGCTGGTTCGGCTACACGCTGGCCTTCAACGTGCTCGGCGGGATCCTCCTGGTCACCGTGCTGCGCATCGTGCGGACCAAGGAGCTCGTCGTGCACTACCGGCGGCAGTCGCCCGGTGATCCTGACGCCCCCCGCGGCGGGTGAGGCGCCATCGGCGCCGTGCCTAGCCTGCGGGCGGAACGTTCACGGCCACGCCGGCCAGCGGGCCGGACATCACCGTCTGCAGGTCTGCGGGCTCCAGGACCACGGCCGCGCTCCACATCACCACGCCGAGCAGCACGGCGGAGAGCAGGAGCCAGGCCACGGACAGCCCGGCCAGGAAGGTGAGCTCCCGGCGCGTGACGGCATGGCGGGGAGAGCTGAGCTCAGCCAGGCGCCGGCGGGCACGGTCCGCCGGGCTCGGGGTCGTGGTGACGCCCTCGAGGCCGTTGGGCGCGGTGTCCGTGCTGCCGTCGTGCAGGACCGCGACGGTGTGCTGCCCGGCGGGGTCCTGGCGGAAGTGGTCGATGAGGTCGCCGTGGCGCGCCAGGAGGATGTCCTCGCCCAGGGGACCGGGCGCCGCGGTGGCGATGGACCGGCGGCCGCGCCGCGGGGCACGCCGGGCTGCGGAGGGGCGGGAGGCTTCGGGCGACTTCATACCCCTAGATTACAGTTGCAAACACTCCTGACCGGGCAGAACCCGGCGTTTTGTCGTTAACTTCACGCCGAGGTGTGATACGGGGGACACGTCCTCCCGGGGCGCGGCTCAGCGCGTGTCCATGTCCTCGAAGATCACGAAGGTCTGGGTGTCCAGGACGGCGGGCAGCGGCTGGATGTTGTCGAAGACCACGCGCCGCAGGTCGAGGTTGTCCCGCGCCCGCACCAGCAGCAGGACGTCGAAGTTCCCGCCGACCAGGCTGACGTGGTAGACCTCCGGGATCCGGGACAGGGCCTCCTTGACCTCCCGCCAGCCGTGTTGGCGCAGCTTGAGGGTGACGTAGGCCGAGGACCGCAGCCCCGCGCGCACCGGGTCCACCACGGCGCTGTAGCGGGTGATGACCCCCTCCTCCTGCAGCCGGTTGATCCGTGCGTAGGCGTGGGCGCGGGAGATGTGGACCTTCTGGGCCAGGGCCGTGACGGACTGCCGGCCGTCTCTGGTCAGTTCGGCCAGGATGCGCTCGTCCACGGAGTCGATCCGCGCGGGCACCTTGTCCATCATTCCTCCTCGTCGGTGGGTCACGCCCCGGGGTCGCCCGGGGGCGTAGAGCCTCGGGCATGATGACGCCGGTCACGTTCCGAAGCATCCATCAGAGTAGGGGGTTACGGACAATCTGTCCACGATCTCCCGGGATTGAGGCGACGAAGCATCGATCTGCTCCACACTGTTAGCTACAAAGTGACTACCGCAGTGACCTGATGCACAGGCTGCGCTCCCGCCCGCGGGGGAACGTCCAGGAGGAACGATGAGCGACGCCGTCCGCACCGACATCGCCGAGGCTGCCCGCAGCTTCGGCATCACGCCCGAGGACTACATGCTCCCGGCCCGCCACCTGATCCGGATCGTGGACCAGGAGGGGAAGGTCCTCGCCGCCGAGGACCAGGGCACCGAGCCGGGCCACGACTACCCCGTGCCCGCCGATGACGTGCTGCTGGAGGCCTACCGGCGCCTCGTGGCGGGCCGGCGCATCAACGACCAGAACTCCGCACTCGTGCGGCAGGGCCGGATGGCCGTGTACCCGTCCAGTCACGGGCAGGAAGCCTGCCAGGTGGCCGCCGCCGCGTGCCTGGAGGACGGTGACTGGCTGTTCCCCACCTACCGGGACACCGTGGCCGTGATCTCCCGCGGCGTGGACCCGGTGGAGGCCATGACCATCTTCCGGGGGGACTGGCACGGCGGCTTCGACTCGCAGAAGCACCACGTCGGCATCCAATCCACACCGCTGACGACCCAGTTGCTGCACGCCGTGGGCGTGGCCCACGCCGCGCGGTTGCGTGGTGAGGACACCGTGGTGGTCGCCCTGTGCGGCGACGGCGCCACGAGCGAGGGCGACTTCCACGAGGCGCTGAACTTCGCCGCGGTCTTCCACCTGCCGGTCATCTTCTTCGTCCAGAACAACCAGTACGCCATCTCCGTGCCGCTGGCCCGCCAGACGGTGGCCCCCTCGCTGGCCCACAAGGCGATCGGCTACGGCATGGCCGGCGAGCGCGTGGACGGCAACGACCTGGTGGCCCTGCTGGCCGTGCTCGAACGCGGCGTGCGGCTCGTCCGCTCCGGGGCTGGACCGCTGCTCGTCGAGGCCCACACCTACCGGATCCAGGCGCACACCAACGCCGACGACGCCACCCGCTACCGCGAGGAGGCCGAGGTCCAGGAGTGGCTGGCCCGGGACCCCGTCAAGCGGATGCGCACCTACCTGACCGACCGCGGCCTGCTCACGGACGAGCTGCAGTCCCGGTACGAGGCCGAGGCAGAGGAGGTCGCCACCGCCCTGCGTGAGGGCATGAACCGCGAGACCACCCCGGACCCCCAGGAACTGTTCGCCCACGTGTACACCGTCCCCACCCCCCAGCTGGCCGAGCAGTCCGCTCAGCTGGCCGAGGAACTCTCCCGCGAGGAGGCATGATGAGCACCCCCCAGAACACCGGCACCGTCACCAAGGACGTCTCCGTCGCGGTGGACGCCGCCCGCGAGTCCGCCACCCGGGCCGGTGGAGCCGGCATCCCCCAGCCCCGGCCGGAGACGCCGGTCGCACCGGTCCCGCCCGGCCCGGTCACCATGGCCAAGGCGCTCAACGCGGCCCTGGCCGACGCCCTCACCGCCGACTCCGGCGTGGTGGTCTTCGGCGAGGACGTGGGCACCCTCGGTGGGGTCTTCCGCATCACCGACGGGTTGGCCGCCCGGTTCGGGGCGGACCGCTGTTTCGACACCCCGCTCGCCGAGTCCGGGATCGCCGGGATGAGCGTGGGCATGGCGATCAACGGCATGCGCCCGGTGATCGAGATGCAGTTCGACGCCTTCGCCTACCCGGCCTTCGAGCAGATCGCCTCGCACATCGCCAAG
>DATBUG010000009.1:0-1980 GCA_036516315.1 Citricoccus sp. | reverse complement strand
CGTCCAGCCGAAGGGGTGGAAGTAGGCGAGGTCGGAGACCTCCCCGCCCTGGCGGTACAGCACCGGCAGCTGGCGCAGCACGGACTCGTCCGCCGTCTCCGGCGTGGCCTGGGCCCGGGCGATGACCTCGATCATTGCGGCCACGGTCCGCATCCTCAGGGTGGTGCGCTCCGGGATCCTCAGGGCGCGCAGGGCCGCGTGGAAGTCCCCGTCCCGCAGGCAGCGCACGGCCTCGAGGTTGGCGAGCATGGGGTTGTGCTCCCAGCCGGGCACGGGACCGCTGCGTCCGGCGCCCAGGGCGGCCATGCGGGAGACCTCGCTCAGCAGGCGTTCGGCCAGCGGCGAGGTGCTGCCGACCGGCCGGTGCCGGCGCCACTCCTCCACGCGCTGGGCCGCCTCCGCCATCCGTCCCTGCAGGGCGAGCGAGTATCCGATGAGACAGGCGTGCGCAGCCCAGAACTCGTCCGCATCCGGTTCGTGCGGCAGCTGGGCGAGCCACCGGTCGGCCCGCTCGTGGTCCACGTCCGCCGTGGCCACGTGGACCTGCGCCAGAACCGCTGCCCGGGCCAGCAGGGGCCGGCCCCAGGGCAGGGAGGCCAGGGGTTCGTCCACCCTCCCCAGCCAGAGGCGTGCCTGGGGCAGGTTGCCCAGGTGGGCGGAGAGCAGGGCCAGCTTTCCGGCGGCGTCCGCCCGGAGGAAGTCCACCTCGCCGCGCTCGCCCCAGAAGTAGGCGGCCTCGTAGGCCGACCTCGCCTCCACCAGCCGGTCCGCCAGATGCAGGGTGATCCCGGCCTGCAGCTCGGCGAAGCCCGCGACCGCGGGGCGGACCCGCTGGCTGTCCATGGCCACCTGAACGATCTCGCGCACGAGCCGGGCGGCCTCCGCGGCCTCCGTGTAGTGCCCGGACAACCGGCAGTGGGCCATGTCCGCGATGCCGTAGGTCACCGTCGTCCGGTTCGCGACCACCGGGGTGGCCGTGATGCGGGCCCGCAGGCGCTGGGCGAGCTCGTCCCGGGCGTAGTCCGGCGGCGTGAGGGAGGGCCGGTAGTCCATGCCCGTGGGCCGGGTGGAGGTCACCAGCCGCGAGGCGAGGCCGGTGCCCTCGAGTCCGCCGAGCACGTGCCGTGGCAACCGCTCCAGGATCCGGGCCAGTGCCGGGGCGTTCTTCAGGTAGAGGTCGATCCAGTGGTCGTGGAGCAGTTCGGTCACCCGCCGCCACGACCGCTTGCGCACGGCCGTCTCCACGGTGGTCTCCACGCCGGCGTCCGCCGTGGTGGCGTCCACCGCGGCCTCGGTCAGTTCCCGCACCCGCTGCGGGTCGGTGTCCGTCAGCGAGGCCTGCAGGATCTCCCGCACGAGCGTGGGCATGCGCCACTGCCCGTCCGTGCAGGGCACCACCAGTCCCAGCTCCTGCAACCCGGCCAGCGCCACCCCCGGCAGGCCGACGAGCGGGTGGACACGGAACGCCTCCAGCGTCTCCTCGGTGAACTCGGGCAGGAAGGCGGCCGTCTCGATCATGTCCCGGTCCGCCCGCGAGCCCAGCCAGCGCATCAGCGAGGACATGATGGCCAGCCTCGCCGTGCGGCTGCCCAGCGGATCGGTGAGCAGGATGCGCACGGCGCGCAGCCAGCCACCGGTGCGCACGTGGATCTGCAGCGGGGTCAACGGCGTGGAGGCCAGCCCCCCGGCTCCGGCCGGGCTGCGGTGCCCCATGGCCTCACCGCGCACGTGGGCCTGCAGGCCGGGGCGGTACCGGTCATGCTCCCGGACGGCGTAGGCCTCGATCTCCCCCTCCGTCAGCAACACGTCCGTGGGACCGGCCAGCCGAGTGGGGAACGTGGCGGCGAGCTCGTTCACCGGGATGTCGAAACCCCCGACGACGGCGACCCGGCCCCCGTGCGGATCGTCCAGCAGGGTGCCCACCCGGTCGATGAACGCGTTGAAGTCGCCCCCGGCCTGGTCCCAGACGAAGATCCGGCT
>DATBUG010000008.1:0-2140 GCA_036516315.1 Citricoccus sp. | reverse complement strand
CCACACCCCCGCCGTTCAGCACCGGCCCCGGAGCCCGGGTCATCCCGGTCAACGACCTCGTCCGGGTGGACCGCGCGCCCAGCCGCTATGTCGTCGTCGGCTCCGGCAAGACGGCCACGGACGCGTGCGTCTGGCTGCTGGGCCACGGCGTGGCCCCGGACGCGATCTGCTGGGTGCGACCCCGCGAACCCTGGATGATCAACCGCGCCGTCCTGCAACCCGATCCGCTGGTCTTCTACCGGGCGGTGGCCGCGATCATGGCCGCCGGGGCGGCCGCCTCCTCCCCCGACGACCTGTTCCTTCGGCTCGAGGAGGCCGGGATCATGCTGCGCATCGACCGGTCCCTGACCCCGACCATGGCGAAGACCCCGACGATCGGGCAGTGGGAGATCGACCGGCTACGGACCATCCAGGACGTCGTGCGCGCCGGGCACCTGCGGCACGTGGACCGCGGGCTGCTGCGCTTCGACGGACGGGACGTGTCCATCCCCACCGACAGCCTGGTGGTGCACTGCGCCGCGGCCGGGCTGAAGTACCCCCCGGTCATCCCCATCTGGCGACCGGAGGCGATCACCCTGCAGCCGGTGCGCGCGGGATTCCCCTGTTTCGGTGCGGCGATCACCGGGTATGTCGAGGCGACCCGGGACGACGACGTCCAGAAGAACCTGCTGTGCCTGCCCTCTCCCCTGCCGGACACCCCGGCCGGCTGGGCCCGGATGCAGGTCATGGGCGGCCGGGCGTCGATGGCCTTCGCCTGGGAGTCCGACGTGCGGGCCTGGGCCGAGCGGACGACGCTGAACCCGGCGCGCATCCCACCGGAACGGGCGAACGATCCCGCGGTGCGGGAGGCCGTGGCCCGCTTCCGGGCGAACGTGGGCCCGGGACTGGAACGGATGGCGCAGCTGGCCGGCCTGGCGGACGCCTCCGGGCCCGTCGCGGCGTGAGGAACGCGGCGAGGGGCTACCGAGGGCCCGACGCGCGGTTGGGGGTATCGGCGTGCAGGAGTCGGAACCGCTCGCAGACCACGGGCATGGCGGGGTCGAACCCGCGGGGGTTCTGTGCGTGCCGGCGCCAGTACCGCTCGTGGATCGCGCGCCACGCGGCCAGGGTCCTCTCGCCCTCCCCCTCGGCGCGGGCGTGCTCCTCGGAGACCTCGCCGAAGGGGAGGATCTCCACCGCGGTAGTCTCCAGCACGGCGCGGGGCCGGCCGGCGCCGTCGAGGATGATGCTCAGGTCCCCGGGCCGCGGGACAGGTTCACCGGTCGCTTCGTGATCCCACAGTGCGGAGGAGGTGGCGGTCTTCGTGCCGTCCAGGACCAGCTCCAGCAACCCGTCGGCGTGCTCCGGCGTGGCCCCGAAGGCCCAGGCCTCCGGCACCTCGACGGGCAACCCGGGGTGCTCGGCACGGGACCAGGCCCAGAAGGCGGTCAGGACGTCATCGGCTGTCTCGGGCACCGCTTCACGGTACCCGACCGCCTCTCCCGCGTCGGATGCGTCGGTATCGCCCGGTTTGGGGTGTACCACCCCTGCATCCCGCTCGATAGCATGGCGGCCGTTCGTCCTTCCCCGGCACGAACGCCCGAGGTCACCGCGTGCACCTCACACCGATTGAAAGGACCGCTATGACGACGCACTACCACTCCCCGCAGGACCTGGACCGGCTGAGCGAGTTCAAGGAACTGGCCGGCCCCGAGTTCGCCGCCTATGCCAAGTTCGATGGGACGGTGGGCCGGGAGGACGGGGCACTCGATGCCTTGACCCGGGAACTGATCGCCGTCGGCGTCGCAATCTCTTCCCAGTGCCCATACTGCCTCCAGGTGCACGTGGGCAAGGCGAAGAAGGCCGGAGCGACCAAGGCCCAGATCGCCGAATCGGTCATGGTCGCGGCCGCGCTGGGGGCCGGCGCCGCCGTGACCCACGGGACGCTGGCCTTCCGCCTCTTCGACGAGGCCGACGACGCCTGAGACCGGCTCTGCGGCCGTCGGCCGGCCCCGCGCCGGCGCATGACAAGACCCCCTGCTTCCCTCGACAGCGAGGAAGCAGGGGGTCCGTCGTGAGTGGAGCCTAGGGGAGTCGAACCCCTGACCTTTTCATTGCGAACGAAACGCTCTACCAACTGAGCTAAGGCCCCGCGGCGCCG
>DATBUG010000007.1:0-29015 GCA_036516315.1 Citricoccus sp. | reverse complement strand
TCGCGGGCGGCCTCGACCTCGGCGGCGAAGGCCTCCGGGTCCTCGCGCCGCAGGTCCTCGAGCGTGCCGTCCTCCCGGAGGGCCTCCAGGTCCGCCTCGATGTCCTCGGCCAGCAGCTCGCCGACGGCGTCCCGGTCGTCCTCGACGCCACCGTCCGCCTCGTCGGCCCCCCTTACCCCGTCCTTCCGGCCCTTCCGGCCGGCCGGCAGTGCCTGGAGCTCCTGGGCCAGGGCCCCGGGGATCGTTGCCGGGAGCGGACCGAACAGGTGCTGGGCCGCCTTGATCACGCCCTTGCCCAGGGCCCGGTTCCCCAGGCCCCCGACGACGGCACCCACCCCGAAGGGCACCAGTCGGCCGATCATTCCGGCGCCCTGGCGGACGATGAACCGCTTGATGAACATCCGCTTCATCTGGTCGAAGAGCACCTCCGAGACCCCGGAGGAGCCGGTGACCACGGACAGCGAGCCGGCCAGCGGCCCCATCCCGCGTCCGTTGGCCTGGCTGGAGAAATCGCGCAGCATGCGGCGCCCGTCGTCGCCGAGCATCACCGCCATGACCAGCGTCTGGGCCCGTTGGGGGTCGTCCGTGGGGATGCCGATCAGCTCGGCGACGGACTGGGCGTAGAGGGCCGTGGCCTCGAGGAAGCCCACGGTCGCGGCCGCGGAGAGGCCGAGGGCGGCGGCGGTGCCGACGCCCGGGACCACGGCGGTGCCCCCGACGGCGGCGCCACCCCCCGTCACGGCGGCCAGGTATTGCTTGCCCAGCCGTTCGGCCAGGTCGGCCGGGCTGTCCTCGGGGTGCTGGCGGCGCAACCGGTTCAGGTTGCGCAGCACGAGGGGGCGCTGGACGTCCAGGGCCCGGAGCAGGACCTTCTGGAACGCGGGGGTGGGGTTGCCCTGCTCGTCCACGGCCCGCTGGATGGCGAAGTCGGCGGCCTTCTGACCGGCGACGCTGGCGATGATGGACTTCTTCTTTCCCATGGGAACCTCCTGCGTTCGTCTGAGGCACGGGACCGTCCGGCGGTCGCCGCGGGTCCCGGTCCTGGGTGAAACACTACGCGTCCGCCCCTCCCCGGGCGGCCTGGCGCCCGGACGCACCCGCCGGACGCGGTCTCAGCGCACCGGCTGACCGGTCACCGGCGGTCGCTCATCGCCAGGGCGTGCTTGAGGAAGATCCGCACGTCCCGGACCTCCTCCGGACTGATGCCGTGGCCCATGCCGCCGTAGGTCCGCGCGGTCAGGTGCGTGTGCTCTTCCAGCCACGCGGCGGTGTAGGCGATCGCGTCCGGGTGGATGACCCGGTCCTGGACGTCCCGGCCCCAGAAGAAGGGGCGGGGGCCGGGGCCCTCGGCGGGACTGTCCATCGTGGCCAGCAGCGGATTGGACAGCACGAACCCGCTCAGGCCCACGACGCACTCGAAGGCCTCGGGGCGCAGCCGGTAGGCCGTGGAGGCCATGGCCATCCCCTGCGAGTGCCCCAGCAGGGCCACGGAGCGGAATCCCGCGCCGGTCACCTCCTCGGCGTCGAGCAGGTCGAACACGCGGTGGGCCGCGGCGATCACCTCGGCGAAGTCGTTGGTCAGGAAGTAGTCCAGCAGGAACCAGCCCCACGCGCCCGGATCGGGCCCCCCGGGGCCCGACCCCAGCCCGTCCACGCCGTCCGCGACCGGGTATGCCGCCGCGTCGATCTCGAAGCCCCCGCGCACCGCCAGGCCCGTGGTGCCCTCGGGCAGCATCCCGAAGTATGTCTGGGCGGCCCGCACCTCGTTGGCGCCGTACCCGTGGATCACCACCACCAGGTCCGTCCCGCGCCGCTGGGCCTCCGGGCGGGACCAGACCACGTGGTGGCCGGACGAGAGGGTCTGCCGCTGCACGTCGATCAGTCCAGGTCCAGGTCGGTCCACACCAGGCGGCGCTCCGCGGCCGGGCCGGTCCCGGCCGCGCCGGCGGGCCGCGTCAGATGGGATCCCAGCTGGCCGTCAGCGGGCCAGAACACGCCCGAGGCCGTCGAGGGCAGTCCCGGGGAGGGCAGCACGTAGTCGGAGCGTTCCAGCCGGACGCCGTCGTCGTCGTGGACCACGCGGGTGGCCGAGGCGTGGCCGGGACCGGCCGCGCGGGCACCGGCCGACTCCGGCTCCGGGTCCTGCACGGCCTCGTCGGACAGCAGGGCCGCGATGCCGGAGGAATGATCCGTCCCCAGGTCGTCCGCGGCGTGCGGGCCGTAGTCCCCCACGATCACGAAGTCGCTGTCCCCCTCCAGTCCACCGGACCGGCCGTCGTCGTCCGTGACGTACTCGGCCTCACCGGAGACGTAGTCGGCCCAGAAGCGCAGTTCGTCCTGGTGGCGCTCGGCGGAGGACGTCCGGGCGGAGGGGTCGGCGGTCTGCGCCGCGAGGACGTGGACGGTCCGGTCCTCCACCCGCACGGGGATGTCCCAGTGGGCCGTCGAGGACAGCCGCAGGACGGATCGCTCGAGGTCGGTGTAGGCCTTCTCCGGAATGGAGTTGCCGGGCATCGAGTCCCAGCGCAGCTCCCGGAAGGTACGGATCCCGTCGGCGTCGATCGGGTGCCGGGAGAACAGCACCATGCCGTGCTGGCCGGCGAAGTCCCCGGGGCCGAAGGAGTCCCCGGCACCGCCGATGACGCCGTCGTCGTCCAGGTCCGCCCCCGTGTCCACGCCGTTGTTGACCTCGGACGTGTAGACGTAGGGGTAGTCGATGCCCTGCTGACCCCCGGTCCCCACGGCCAGGTAGTTCGTGCGGAACGAGTGGGCGGCCTCGTCCCCGCCGGCCACGTCGAAGTCCGTCAGCAGCACGACGTCCGGGGCCGCACGCTGCACGGTCTCGGCCACCCGCTGGGCCTGGGCGGAGCCCGGGGCCGAGAGCTCGTCCGCGAGCATTCCGGGGGCCGAGCGGGTCAGGCCGGCGGAGTACGTGGCCACGCGCAGGTCACCGGGACGTACGGCGGGTACCTTGCCGGCCCGGACCCACATCAACTGACGCAACAGGTCCGGGTTCTCGGGCAGGGAGTCGTCGATGCCGGCCACGGTCATGGGCCGCAGCGCCGAGTCCATGGCGACGTGGGGCGCCAGCCCCGCGGCGGGCGCCGCGGTCGCGGCGGGTACGCCGATGACCGCTGCCAGCACGGCAGCAGGCACGAGGGCGCCGCCGCGCAGGAGTCGTCGACGGAGCGCCCTGGAGGAAGCACTCATGCCCACCAGCGTAGGCACGCGCGGGGGGCACGCAAGGCCGGCGAGCGGCACCCCCCGGGGCACCCCGGTGGGCGCTGCTGAGCCAGGCCGGCGACCTCACACCGTGGTGGGTTCCGCGACAATACGCGGCCTACGGCGTCGCGAGGCGTGATCGTCCACCGCGGTCCAGGGCACCGCTTGAGGTCCTTCGGGTTATCAAATCTTGATCAATGACCCCGGGTTGAGACGTTCCCGAGATATACGATCCGCACCCGGGAACGGCGAAGGCCCCCGCCAGGTCATCCTGGGCCGGGGGCCTCGCGCGGTGGGCCCTGTGGGACTCGAACCCACGACCCGCGGATTAAAAGTCCGATGCTCTACCAACTGAGCTAAGGGCCCTCGGCCTGCTGCGGCCGGGTTCCATGCTAGCGGACCACCCCGCCGCACCGGCGGTGTGCCCGGCACGCCCCGGCAGGGTGCGCTTCCGGGCCCGGCCGGGAATCAGCCGGGCAGGTGTTGCCTGTCCCACGGACAGGTCTGGACAGGAGGCGTACCGTGGAGGGGCACCATTCTCCTCAGTCCTGAGAGGCACCCACCCGTGACGTCACCCCGGAGGACCTCCGGCCGTTCCCCGAGCTCGACGGCGGCCGGCACCGTCCGCCACCACCGCCCGCGGCAGTTCGCCCCCGAGCAGTTCGCCTCCTTCGAGGGCGGCCCGGACCCCGCGGAGACCGCGGAGGGCGCGGCGATGCTCGCGCGCGCCCTCGTGGCCGGGGGCCAGGCCGGCGTCGACCAGGAGACGGTCGGACGGCTGGTCGGCCTGGTGGAGGACGCCGGCATCGACACGGTGGCCGGGCTCTGGGCCGATGCTCCGGCACTGTCCCTGGGCGGCGCGCTGTGGAGGCTGTACGCGCTGCGGACGGCGACCACGCGCAACGGCCGGCTCTGGGCCTCGTGGTACCGCTCCGGGCATGACGCGCACGTGGCCCGGGCGATCGCCGGGGCCATCGAGCCGCCGGGGGCCCGCGAATTGCAACTGCTCACCGACCACATCCTCACCGGGGCCTTCACGGGCGATTTCGGCGTGGCCCTGGAGCGCGCCGCCGCCTACTGCCGCGTGGTGTGCCTGGGGCAGGCCCACCACGCCGAGGCACTCGATGCCGCGCGCCCGCAGCAGGCCACCGCCCTGTTGCGCCAGGCCAAGCGGTTGCTGGGCACGGCCGAGGAGCTCGAGGCGGCCGCCGCGGCGTGGCGGGACGGCACGCTGGACTGAGCGGCCCGCAGCCCGGTGACTGCGCCCTACGTGCGGTCCGCGGTCCGGTGTCTGCGCCCTCGCCCCCCTCCATGCCGTATTCCGCGTTCAGCCACCGGCTGATCACCCCCCTGCGGGTGGACATCCGCCCCGCGGGGCGCGCACACTGGATACCGGTGCCGGGCCGCGGTAACCCCGGGCTCCAATATTCTGCCGCTGCGAGCGGCCACTCGCCGAGAGGCGTTCCCGGTCCGGCACTGCCCTCTTCGGGCTATCCTGCACGGTGATGAAACTTTCTCTCTCCCGCCTGCTGGCACCCGACACCGCCAGCCTGGAGCACCTCGCCGCCCTCGCCCAGGGGCTGCGCGACGCCGTGGACCGGGTGGCCCAGGTGATGGCCGCCTCCTCGGCCCACTCCGGGGACGCCGACGACGAGCTGACGAGGATCGACACGGAGGCCACCGCCCGGCACATGGCGCTGCTGACGAGCCTGCGCAGCGCCTTCATCACCCCGCTGCCCCGCCAGGACCTGTACGTCCTGGCGGACGCGATGAACCACACCGTGGAGAAGGTCTGCAACGCCGGGGACTTCATCATCACCACGGGCCAGTACCGCTTCCCCTCCGAGTCCCTGGACATTCTCGAGCTCCTCGGCCGCCAGGCGGACCTGTGCCGGGACGCCTCGGGCCAGTTCCGGGACCTCGACGAGCTCGAGGAGACCTGGATCCAGTTGCAGCGGATGTCCAAGCAGTCCGAGCGGCTGATGACCCGGTGGATCGCCGGCATGACCGGTGACCTGATGCAGCGCGACTACAACCGCCAGCGCGCCACGGCCCACGCCCTGGAGGGCGCCATGGTGAGCATGCGGCACATCACCGTGCGCCTCGGCAGCATCCTCGTCCGGGAGTCCTGAACCGGTGTCCGTGGTGCTGACGATCGTCCTGGTCGTCGTCCTGGTGCTGTCCGTCGCCTACGGGCTCGTCAACGGCATGCGGGACGCGCCGAACGCCATCGCGCTGCCGGTGCGCAGCCGGGCGCTCACCCCCGGGACGGCCCTGCTGCTGGCGGCCGTGATGAACCTGATCGGCGGGGTCCTGTCCGGGGGGTTCATGGCCGCGGCCTGGACCAGCCTGCCGGCAGAGCTCCACGGCGGCGGGCAGGGACTGCTGCTGGCCGGCGTCGGGTTCCTCACCGCCGTGGGCTGGGGGCTGTTCGCCTGGGCCCGCGGCATGCCGGTCTCCATGACGCAGTCCCTGATCACCGCCGTCCTGGGCGCCAGCCTGGCCCTGGCGGTCACCGGCGACCTGCCCTTCTTCGCCTCGTGGTCCCTCGGGCTCGTGGCCACCATCCTGTTGGGCCTGGTGGTCACCACCCTGCTGGCCTGGGCCCTGTCCTGGGTCCTCGTGACGCCCGCCACGGGCCTGGCCCGGGACGCCGCCCCGGGCGCGGTGAACCACGCGGCCCGGATGTCCCTCGCCGTCACCGGGGCACTGAACGCCCTGGGCCACGGGGTCCAGTCCGGGCAGCGGATCACCTTCGGCCTGCTGCTGGCCCTGGCCGCCGCCGATGTCCCGGAGGCCGTGGGCTGGTGGCTGCCGGTGTTCGTCGGCGCCGTCCTGGCCGTCGGCACGCTCTTCGGCGGATGGCGCATCGCCCACACCCTGACGGAGCGGATCGTCGTCCTGGATCCCCTGCGGGCCGGCATCGCCTCCCTCGTCAGCGCCGGACTGCTGTTCGTGGGGGCCTATGCCCTGCACCTGCCGCTGTCCTCCACGCACGCGGCCGTGGGCTCGATCGTCGGCGCCGGGCAGAACCAGCGCTACCGCTCCATCCGCTGGCCGCAGGTGGTGCGGATCGCCGGCTACTGGCTGGCTACGCTGGCCGCCTGCACCGGCTGCGGGGTGCTGTTGGCCGCCGCCGCGTCGCCGCTGCTCTGACGGCGGGCGACGACGGGCAACGGCCGCGAGGCTCCGGATCAGCCGAAGCGGCCGGAGACGTAGTCCTCGGTCTGCTTGTTCGCCGGGTTGTTGAAGATCACGGCCGTCTCGTCGTACTCGATCAGCTTGCCGGGCTTGCCGGTCCCGGCGATGTTGAAGAAGGCGGTCTTGTCCGCCACGCGCGCGGCCTGCTGCATGTTGTGGGTGACGATGACGACCGTGTAGTCGTCCTTGAGGTCGTTGATCAGGTCCTCGATCGCCAGCGTGGAGATCGGGTCCAGGGCGGAGCAGGGCTCGTCCATGAGGATCACGTCCGGCTCGACCGCGATGGTGCGGGCGATGCACAGGCGCTGCTGCTGACCGCCGGAGAGCCCCGATCCCGGCTTGTCCAGGCGGTCCTTGACCTCGTTCCAGAGGTTGGCCCCGCGCAGCGACTTCTCCACGATGTCGTCGGCGGCGGACCTGGACAGCCGCGTCCCGTTGAGCTTGTACCCGGCCAGGATGTTGTCCCGGATGGACATGGTGGGGAACGGGTTCGGCCGCTGGAAGACCATGCCGACCATGGTGCGCACGGTGACCGGGTCCACCCCCGGGTCGTAGATGTTCTCCCCGTCCAGGAGCAGCCGGCCCTCGGCGCGGGCGCCCGGCAGGACCTCGTGCATGCGGTTGATGGTCCGCAGGAAGGTGGTCTTGCCACATCCGGAGGGGCCGATGAAAGCGGTCACGGACCGCGGCTCGATGTTGATGTTCACGCCCTCCACGGCCAGGAAGTTGCCGTAGTAGACGTTCAGGTCGACGGCGTCGATGCGCTTGGACATGTGTCGTTCCTTCTCTGGGTAGTCTGCTCGGCTCAGCGGCCGGTCTTCTTCGGCGCGAAGGCCTTGGCGATGATGCGGGCCAGCAGGTTCAGCAGCATCACGATGGCGATGAGCACCAGCGCGGCCGCCCAGGCCCGGTCCGCCGAGGGCAGCGGCGCCGCCGGACCGGTTGGGTTCACCAACTGGCGGTAGATGTAGACCGGCAGGGCCGTCATCCAGCCGTCGAAGGGGTTCCAGTTCGTGGTCGCGATGTACCCGGCGGTGACCAGGATCGGCGCCGTCTCGCCGGTGACACGGGCGATCGCCAGGGTCACGCCCGAGGCGATGCCGGACATCGCCGTGGGCAGCACGACCTTGAAGATGGTCCGCCACTTGCGCACGCCCAGGGCGTAGGACGCCTCGCGCAGCTCGTTGGGGACCACCCGCAGCATCTCCTCGGTGGAGCGGACCACGACGGGGATCATCAGCACGGACAGGGCGATCGCCGCGGACAGGCCCATCTTGACCATCTGCAGCTGCCGCGGGCCGTCGCCGACGAAGGTGGTGATGAACAGCTGCACCGCGGCGAACGCGAACAGGCCGGCCACGATCGACGGAATGCCGGTCATCACGTCCACGAAGAACACGATCGCCCGGGAGAACCAGCCCCCGCGTCCGTACTCCACGAGGAAGATGGAGGCCAGCAGGCCGATCGGCACGGAGATGATGGTGGCCAGCAGCGTGATCATCAGGGTGCCGACGAGCCCGTGGAGGAAACCGCCGGCCAACGGCGCACCCTCCTGCTGGGTGGCGATGTCGTCCGCACCGGTCACGCCCCGCATGTCCCGCCACAGCAGCTGCGGGGTCTCCAGGAGCGTGGGCAGCCCGTTGGCGAGCACGGACCAGATCACGGAGACCAGCGGGATCAGCGCGAGGATGAAGGCGGCCCAGACGAGGTTGCGCCAGAAGCCGTCGGTGGCGCGGCGCTTGTTCTCGATCACCCGGGTGGTCAGGTACATGCCGAGCACGTAGAACACGGCGGTGATGACCAGCCAGCCGACCCAGCTGAAGGAACCGGCGCCCAGCAGGGCCGTCACTCCCGCGGCCACCACGAGGGCTCCGGCCAGCACGGCGGCCCAGGCCCAGGAGGGCATCTGTCCGGCGGTCAGGGAGTTCTTGCGCTTCTTCCCGCCGGGCTGGGGGCTACGCTGCAGCACGGTGGTGTCGTTCGAGGTACTCATCAGTTCGCTCCCGAGAATTCCTTGTGGCGGCTGACGATCCACCGGGCCAGCATGTTGACCGCGAGGGTGATGATGAACAGCATCAGGCCCGCCGCGATCAGCTCGGACTGGCGCATGCCGAAGGCCTCCGGGAAGTTCAGCGCGATCTCGGAGGGGATGGTCGCGTTGCGCCCGGACTGGATGAGGCTCCAGGAGAAGATGCCGGGCGAGAGCACCAGGGTCACGGCCATGGTCTCGCCGAGTGCCCGGCCGAGGCCGAGCATGATCGAGGAGACGATGCCGGCGCGGGCGAAGGGGAAGACGGTCATCTTGACCATCTCCCAGCGCGTGGCGCCGAGCGCCAGGGCGGCCTCCTCGTGCAGCTTGGGCGTCTGCAGGAAGATCTCCCGGCACAGCGAGGTGATGATCGGCAGGATCATCACGGCCAGCACCACGCCGGAGGTCAGCAGGGTGCGGCCGGTGGTGGTGGCGGTGCCACCGAACAGCGGGATCCAGCCCAGGTACTCGTTCAGCCAGCCGTAGATCGGCACCATGGCCCCCGCCAGCGTCATCATGCCCCAGGCGCCGAAGACCACCGAGGGGATCGCCGCGAGCAGGTCGATGACGTACCCGACCGGGGTGGCGATCGACCGGGGGGCGTAGTGCGAGATGTACAGCGCGATCCCGATGGCCACGGGGGTGGCCAGCACGATGGCGATGGCCGAGGCGATCAGCGTGCCGGCCATCAGGGGCCAGACGTACTGCCAGAAGGTGTCGGCGCTCTCGATGCCGTCCTGGTCCGAGAACACGGACGGCCACAGCGCGGGGAGGGCCTCGACAAGCAGGAAGATGGCCACGAAGGCCAGGACCAGCAGGATCAGCGCCCCGGCGGCCAGGGCGAGGCCGGAGAAGACTCGGTCTCCGGCGGCGCCGCCGCGCGAGCCCTTGAGCGACGTCTCCTTGGACGGCTCGGTGGCTGTGTCTGTCACGGGGACTCCCTTCGGAGTTCGTGGTGCGGGCGGTTCTCCCGCAGTCCGGGGTGGATGGCGTTACAGGGGGCCGACAACAAAGCATGGCACAGCCGCCGGTCTTCGCGGAGAAGGACCGGCGGCTGCACCAGGAACTACTCGGGTCCGGCCATAGAGGGGGATCAGCCCTGGACGGAGATGGCCTGGAGGTTCTCCAGGGCGGCGTCGCGGGTGGCGTCGGAGATCGGGGCGTTGCCCGCCGAGGCCTCGGCGGCGGCCTGGCCGTCCTCGGAGACCACGTACTCGCCGAAAGCCTTGGCCATGTCAGCGGTCTCCTGGTCCTGGTACTGCTGGCAGAAGATGTGGTAGGAGACGAGCACGATCGGGTACACGCCGTCCTCGGTGGTGGAGCGGTCCAGTTCGACGGCCCCGGCCTGGCCCTCCTCGGCCTTCTCGACGGCGGCCGCGGCGGCCTCGGAGGAGTACGGCACGTACTCCTCGCCGACCTGCACGGCCACGGTGCCCAGGCTGCCGATCTGCGAGGCGTCGGCGTAGGTGATGGCGCCGTCCTTGCCCTGCGTGGTGGAGACCACGCCGGAGGTCTGCTGGGCGGACTCGGCGGTGATCTCGGACGGCCAGGTCTCGACGACGTCGTAGGTCCAGGACTCCGGGGCGGCCGCGGCGAGGTACTCGGTGAAGTTCTCGGTGGTGCCCGAGTCATCGGCGCGGTGCACCACGGTGATGGGGGTGTCCGGCAGCTCGGTGTCCGGGTTCTGCTCGGCGATGGCCGGGTCGTTCCAGGTGGTGATCTTGCCGGTGAACACCTGGGCGATCGTGTCCGCGTCCATGTTGATCTGGTCCACGCCCTCGAGGTTGAAGGCGACCGCGACCGGGGAGATGTAGGACGGCACGTGGAAGACGCCCTCGGGGCCGCAGACCTGCTCCGCGGAGGCCATCTCCTCCTCGTCCATCGCGGCGTCGGAGCCGGCGAAGGAGTACTGGCCGTTGAGGAAGCCCTCACGGCCGGAACCGGAGCCGACCGGGTCATAGCTCACGGTGAGGTCGGGGTGGACCTCGGTCACGCCGTTGGTCCAGGCGGTCATGGCGGCCTCCTGCGAGGACGCGCCACCGCCGATCAGGTTCCCCGCGATCTCGCCGGATCCCTCGCCTTCGGCAGAGGAACCGCCGTTGCCGCCGCAGGCGGTCAGGGCGAGAGCAGCGACGGAGAGGAGGGCGGCGGAACGGCCGACGCGGAATGCCTTCACAGGTATGCCTCTTTCGAGTTTTGACGACAGTGCGGCACGAGGCCCTCACCACCAGCTACCAGTGGTCACACGGTGCGGGATCCGGGTGCCGCGGGCCTCGTGACGTTTCGACGTTATGCGGGTCAGGTGACGCGAAGGGCCGCCGAAGGTGAACGCAGCCTTAACGGACCACGCTGGCGGCACCCCCACGGGACCCCTCCCCGCCCCGCGTTGCCGTGAATTCCCGTGTTCACCAGGGGTTTCGCGTCCGCATCCTGTGGCGGACGGTGGTCTGGTGACCAATCTCACCATGCCCGCGGAGACGCCCGCAACCCGCGCACCAGCCGGTCACGGGTCCACGGCAGTCCGGACGTCCACCGCATACTCTGGTTCCATGCACCACTCCGCGTCCGGTTCGGCCGGCCCGTCCGCCCCGCGCCAGGGGTGGACCCGGGGCCGCGCCTTCCTGAGGCGCCGGGCCCGGGCCGGGTCCTCCCGGGTGCGGTCCGCCGTGGTGCCGGCGGCCCTCAGCGCGGTGTGCGCCGTCCTCGCTTACGCCTTCGCCGAGTTCGTGCTCGGCCACGAGGACCCGCTGTTCGCGGCGACCGCCGCGCTGATCGCCCTCGGGTTCAACCGTGATCCCAAGGTCCGCAAGGTGCTCGAGGTGGCGGTGGGGTGCACGCTGGGGATCCTCGTGGGCGACCTCATGCAGGCGGCCCTGGGCCGCGGGTACTGGCAGGCGGTGCTCGTGGTCTTCACCTCCATCATGGTGGCCCGGTTCCTGGACTCCGGTGCCGCCTTCACGATGCAGATGAGCCTGCAGTCGATCCTGGTGGTGCTGTTGCCCCCGGAGGGTGGTAGCCCCTTCGACCGCAGCCTGGACGCCGTCGTCGGGGGGTTCATCGCGCTGCTGGTCACCCTCCTGTACCCGAAGAACCTCCAGAAGGAGGCCGCCACGGGGCTCCGGGACCTCTACGCCACCGTCACCCGGACCCTGCGCGACTGTTCCGAGGCGCTGCGCAGTCATGAGTCCCGCACGGCCTGGATGGCCCTGGTCGCCTGCCGGGGCACGCAGACCGCCGTGGAGAACCTGCACAAGGACGTCCGCGCGGCCCGGGAGGTCGCCACCTTCTCCCCGACCCAGCGCCGGGCCCGCCCCGAGCTGGAGTCCACCGCCCACGCCGTGGAGAAGTCGGACCTGGCCGTGCGCAGTCTGCGCATCGTGACCCGCCGGGTCATCAGCGTGATCGACAACGACTCGCTCGACGACGAGGGCACGCAGGTGCTGGCCGACTGGTTCGACGAGGCGGCCGACGCCGTCGGGATCCTGGGCCGCTCCCTGGGCGAGCCCGCGGCGCGGGGCCGGCACAAGTCCCTGTCCGTGGCCCGGGACGCCCTGGGCAGTGCCGCCGCGCAGCTGGATCCCGCCGAGCTGGGTGCCAGTTCGCTGCACGCCGAGGCCCTGGTGATGCTGCTGCGGCCCATGATGGTCGACCTCATCGAGGCCACCGGGGCCACGCACGACGAGGCCGTGTCCTACCTGCCCCAGCTCTGAGGGCGCCCCGCTCCGCCACCGGTCCGGATCGAGGCCATCGCTATCGCGTCCGTGCGCGGCGCTAGCCTGAATGCATGGCCACGAAGACCGCCAAGCGCGCGAACCCCGGATACCGCTGCAGCGAGTGCGGCTGGACCACCGTGAAGTGGGTCGGCCGGTGCGGGGAGTGCCAGGCCTGGGGCACCGTCACGGAGGCGGGCGCGGACGCCTCCTCCGGCCGGACCCCGGCGGCGTCCATCGCCACGCCCGCCGTGCCGATCGGTGACGTGGACGCCTCCCAGGCACGGTTCCACACCACGGGGGTCTCCGAGCTGGACCGCGTCCTGGGCGGCGGGTTGGTTCCCGGCGCCGTCGTCCTGATGGCCGGGGAGCCGGGCATCGGCAAGTCCACGCTCCTGCTGGACGTGGCGGCCAAGGTCGCCCGCCACCGCCGCCCGGCCGGGGACACGCGCTCCGTGCTCTACGTGACGGGTGAGGAGTCCGCCGCCCAGGTGCGGTTGCGGGCCGACCGGATCGGGGCCGTGGCGGACACGCTGTTCCTGGCGGCCGAGACCGACCTCGGCCGGGCGCTGGGCCAGATCGAGAAGGCAGAACCGGACCTGCTGATCGTGGACTCGGTGCAGACGCTGCAGTCCCAGTCCGTCGAGGGCACCGCCGGCGGGGTCACCCAAGTGCGCGAGGTGGCCGCGAGCCTCATCAACGAGGCCAAGGCCCGCAACATGACCACCGTGCTGGTCGGCCACGTCACCAAGGACGGTTCCATCGCCGGCCCCCGGTTGCTCGAACACCTGGTGGACGTGGTCTGCCAGTTCGAGGGCGAGCGTCACTCCCGCCTGCGCCTGGTGCGGGCCGTCAAGAACCGGTTCGGGCCCACGGACGAGGTCGGCTGCTTCGACCTGGGCGAGACCGGCATCCACTCCCTCGAGGACCCCTCCGGCTTGTTCCTCTCCGGCACCAAGGAGCCCGTCGAGGGCACCTGCGTCACCGTCACCCTCGAGGGGCGCCGGCCCCTGGTGGCCGAGGTGCAGTCGCTACTGACCCCCTCCGGCCAGGGCGCCGCCCGGCGTACGGTCAGCGGCCTCGACTCGGCCCGGATCACCATGATCCTGGCGATCCTGCAACGGCGGGCCAACTTCCCGCTCAGCGACGACGACTGCTACGTGGCCACGGTCGGTGGCGTGCGCCTGACCGAGCCCGCCTCGGACCTGGCCGCCGCCCTGGCCATCGCCAGCGCCAAGCTGCAGGCCCCGGTCCCCCCGGGCATGATCGCCTTTGGCGAGCTGGGGCTGGCCGGGGAGGTCCGGCCGGTGCCGGGCATCGGCCGGCGGATCCGCGAGGCGGCGCGGCTGGGTTTCCGCCGGGCCGTCGTGCCGGTCTCCCCCGAACCCCTGGGGGAGCTGCCGGAGAACGTCACGGTCTCCGAGGTCTCCAGCCTGAACGAGGCGCTGGGCACCATGCGGGCCTGGGTGAACGGGCGGTGATCCTCCCGCGCGTGCTGTGCTGACCGCCCCTCGTGCAGTTCTTCCTGTGGTTCCTACTGCAGCGTGAAGGACACCGGCTGGGCACTGAGCTCCCCGAGGGACACCTCGAGCCGGTAGGTGCCGCTGCGCGGTTCGGAGCCCACCTCCGCGCACTCGGGTGCTGACCGCACGCGTTCCCAGGTGAAACGGGACCGTTCCTGTTCCTCCGGCGAGATCTCCATCATCGCGTCCGCCCCGTCCACCTGGCAGTCTTGGGTGGAGAAGATGCGGTCCGATCCGGAGTACACGGTGAACACCTGCTGGCTGGTCCCCAGGTTCGCCTCACAGGGCTCGTCCCCCGTGTTGTCCACGCGCAGTTCCAGGACGGGGTCCTCGCCGTCGGCGTACGTGGGCTGATCCGTCGCCGCCGAGATCACCAGGTCCCCCGGCTGGCAGGCCGCGAGCGTGCCCTCCCCGGCCGTCGGGGAGGCGTTGTCGGAGGAGGCCTCCGTGGCCGTCTCCGTGGCGGACGCCGTGGGCGAGGCGTCCCCGGTGGCCTCCCCACTCGCACCCCCACTGGCGTCATCGCTCGGCGAGGCCGGCGCGCCCGTGGGCGAGGCGGGAGCGGTGACACTGGGCGAGGCGGTGTCCGCCCCGGACGGCGCCGGTTCGCCGGCGGGACGGAAGAGCGAGACGAGCCACCACACCAGGCCGACCACGAGGGCCACCACCACGAGGAGCAGCACGAGGGCCACGATCCGCCGCCGCCGGTACACCTCGGGGGACTGCGGACGGAGCAGATCACTGTTTCGGGAGTCGCCGGCCATGCCCCTCAGCTTAAGGACCGGACGCCGTGGTTCCGTCCGGCCACGCCGGGACGCCGGACAGTACAGTGACGCCGGACAGTACAGTGGAGGGCATGCCCGCTGCCCGGTCCGCGCCCTCCGTCCCGCAGATCACGGTCACCCTCCACCGCAGGATCAACGACTGGTTCACCGTCCACGGCCGTGACCTGCCCTGGCGCTCGGCGGACTGCAGCCCGTGGGGCATCCTCGTCAGCGAGATCATGCTCCAGCAGACCCCCGTGGTGCGCGTCCTGCCCGTCTGGACCGCCTGGCTGGACCGCTGGCCGACCCCGCGCGACCTCGCCGAGGCACCCACCGCCGAGGTCCTGCGGGCGTGGGGCCGGCTGGGCTACCCCCGGCGGGCCCTCCGGCTCCAGGCCGCCGCGGCCGCCATCACCGATTCCCACGGCGGCGAGGTGCCGCACACGGCCGCCGAGCTGCTGGCCCTGCCCGGCGTGGGCGCGTACACGGCGGCCGCCGTCGCCTGCTTCGCCTTCGGCCGGCCCGAGGTGGTGGTGGACACGAACATCCGCCGGGTGCACGCCCGCCTCGTCTCCGGACGCGCCCTGCCGGAGAAGTCGTTGACGGCCGCGGAGACCGCCCTGGCCCGGGACCTCATGCCCACCGACCCTGAGCAGGCCTGCCGGTGGAACGCCTCCGTCATGGAACTGGGTGCCCTCGTGTGCACCGCCCGGGCCCCGCGCTGCGGTGAGTGTCCCGTGGCCGACCTGTGCGCGTGGCGCGCGGCGGGGATGCCGGAGCCGCACTACCAGCCCACGGGCCAGGCCTGGGCCGGCACCGACCGCCAGGTCCGCGGGGCCGTGATGGCCCTGTTGCGCGAACACGGCGCGGTACCCCTGGACTCCCTGGCCGACCTCACGACGGCGGCCGGCCGGCTGGCCGGCCACCAGCCGGCACCAGAGCAATGGGACCGGTGCGTCCGGGGGCTGGTGGACGACGGCCTGGCCCGCCGCGACGACGACGGTCCGGAGGCCGTGCTGAGCCTGCCCGGCTGAGGGCCTCCGGCCGCACCACGCCCTCGGCTCGGAACTCGGCTCAGAAGTGGTAGATCATCCGGGTGTTGCCCAGCGTGTTGGGCTTCACCCGCGCCAGGTCGAGGAACTCGGCGACGCCCTCGTCATGGGAGCGGAGGAGTTCGGAGTACACCTCGGGGTCCACGGCCGTCTGGTCGGCCATCACCTCGAAACCGTGCCGGATGAAGAAGTCGACCTCGAAGGTCAGGCAGAACACGCGGCGCACGCCCACGTCCCGGGCCCGCTCGAGCAGCCGGTCGAGGACGCGGTGCCCCACCCCGTGGCCACGCCACTCGGAAGCCGTGGCGAGCGTGCGGACCTCGGCGATGTCCTCCCAGATGACGTGCAGCGCACCGAAGCCGGCCAGTGACCGGTCCGGGGCCTCGGCCACCACGAACTCCTGGATGGCCTCGTAGTAGGCGACCGCCTCCTTCTGCAGCAGCACCCGTTCCTGGGCCAGCGGCTCCACCAGGGCACGGATCGCCGGGACGTCCTGCGTCCGTGCCGGGCGGATGAGCAGCTCCGTAGGGTCCATCGGTTCAGTCTAGAGGGCACAGGACCCGCCCCCAGTACGGGGACGGGTCCTGGCAGGATCGACAGCCTGGCCGGCGGGTCAGTTGCCCTTCTGGTCCTCCTGGCCGCCGAGGAGCTTGTCCTGAGCGGAGTCGACGGCCTGGTTGCCCTGGTCGCCCAGCTTGTCGCCGTGCTGGTCCTGGGCCTTGTCGACGCCCTCGTTGATCTTGTCTCCGTGCTGGTCCTTCAGGTTTCCGAGATTGTCTGCCATGGACATATGGACATCTCCTTCACCGGTTGATCCGGACTGGACGGGGGCCATCGCCGCCCCCGCCGCACCGCCCGTGGTGGCGGTCCGTCCAACGTAGGTGGTCAGACGGGGCCGGCGCCACCCCCGGCACGCCACAGGGCCCGGTCCGGCGGTGTGCCGGGCCGGGCCCTGTGGTGCCGTGGCGCCTGCTCGGCGCGTCCGTCCGCGCGGGACGGCGCACGCCTCACCGGCGGGCTGTGGTCACTGACCGGTGGCCGGTGCCTCGATCTCGCCGGCCACGTCCGTGGCCTCGATCGCCTCGGGGCGGCCGGTGGCCGCGAACGTCAGCTTGGCCGTCTCCCCCTCGCCCTCGAGGTCCACCGTGATGTCGGACCCCGGGGTGATCTCGCCGAAGAGGATGCGTTCGGAGAGCTGGTCCTCCACGAGGTGCTGGATCGTCCGCCGCAGCGGCCGGGCACCGAAGGCCGGGTCGTACCCGCGGTCGGCCAGGAACTCCTTGGCCGGCGTGCTGACCGTGATCGTGAGGTCCTGCTCGTCCAGCCGCTTCTGCAGCCGGGCGACGAACAGGTCCACGATCTGGACGATCTCGTCCTTGGACAGCTGCGGGAAGACGATGACGTCGTCCACGCGGTTGAGGAACTCGGGCCGGAAGTGCTGGCGCAGCTCCTCCTGGACCTTGCCCTTCATCCGCTCGTACCCCGTCTGGGTGTCCGCCGAGGACTGGAAGCCCGTCATGACGCCCTTGGAGATGTCCTTGGTGCCCAGGTTCGTGGTCATGATGATCACGGTGTTCTTGAAGTCCACCACGCGGCCCTGGGAGTCGGTCAGGCGGCCGTCCTCCAGGATCTGCAGCAGCGAGTTGAACAGGTCCGCGTGGGCCTTCTCCACCTCGTCGAACAGCACCACGGAGAACGGACGGCGCCGGACCTTCTCGGTCAGCTGGCCGCCCTCCTCGTAGCCGACGTAGCCGGGAGGGGCACCGAAGAGCCGGGAGACCGTGTGCTTCTCCTGGAACTCGGACATGTCCAGGGTGATGAGGGCGTCCTCGTCACCGAACAGGAACTCGGCCAGCGCCTTGGCCAACTCGGTCTTGCCGACGCCGGTGGGCCCGGCGAAGATGAACGAGCCGGAGGGGCGGTTCGGGTCCTTGAGCCCGGCACGCGTGCGGCGGATCGCCTGGGACAGGGACTTGATCGCGTCGTCCTGCCCGATGACCCGCTGGTGGAGTTCGGCCTCCATGTTGCGCAGGCGGTCGGTCTCCTCCTCGGTGAGCTTGAACACCGGGATGCCGGTCGAGGCGGACAGCACCTCGGCGATCAGGTCGTCGTCCACCTCGGCGATGCCCTCGGTGACGCCGGTGCGCCACTCCTCTTCCTTGCGGTTGCGCTCGTCCGTGAGCTTCTGCTCCTGGTCGCGCAGGTTGGCGGCGCCCTCGAAGTCCTGGCCGTCGATGGCCGCTTCCTTCTCGGCGCGGACCTCGGCGATCCGGGCGTCGTACTCCTTGATCTCCGGCGGGGTGGTCATGCGCTTGATGCGCAGCCGTGCCCCGGCCTCGTCGATCAGGTCGATCGCCTTGTCCGGCAGGAACCGGTCCGAGATGTACCGGTCGGCCAGGGAGGCGGCGGCCTTGAGCGCGTCCTCGGTGATCGAGACGCGGTGGTGGGCCTCGTAACGGTCCCGCAGCCCGCGCAGGATCTCGGTGGTCTCCTCCACGGTGGGCTCGTTGACCTGGATCGGCTGGAAGCGGCGCTCGAGGGCGGCGTCCTTCTCGATGTGCTTGCGGTACTCGTCCAGGGTGGTGGCACCGATCGTCTGCAGCTCGCCCCGGGCCAGCATCGGCTTCAGGATCGAGGCGGCGTCGATGGCGCCCTCGGCGGCACCGGCGCCGACGAGGGTGTGGATCTCGTCGATGAACAGGATGATGTCCCCGCGGGTGCGGATCTCCTTGAGGACCTTCTTCAGGCGTTCCTCGAAGTCACCGCGGTAGCGGGAGCCGGCCACGAGGGACCCGAGGTCCAGGGTGTAGAGCTGCTTGTCCGTCAGCGTCTCCGGCACGTCCCCGCGCACGATCGCCTGGGCCAGGCCCTCGACGACGGCGGTCTTGCCGACGCCCGGCTCACCGATGAGCACCGGGTTGTTCTTGGTGCGCCGGGAGAGCACCTGCATGACCCGTTCCATCTCCTGGGCGCGGCCGATCACCGGGTCGAGCTTGCCCTCGCGGGCGGCTGCGGTGAGGTTGCGGCCGAACTGGTCCAGGACCACCGAGCCGGCCGGAGCGCCCTCGGACTGGCCGCCGGAGGAGACACCGGCACCGGCCGTCTCCTTGCCACTGGCACCGCCCTGGTACCCGGACAGCAGCTGGATGACGGTCTGGCGGACACGGTTCAGGTCCGCGCCGAGCTTGACGAGGACCTGGGCGGCCACGCCCTCGCCCTCGCGGATCAGGCCCAGCAGGATGTGCTCCGTGCCGATGTAGTTGTGGCCCAGCTGGAGCGCCTCGCGCAGGGAGAGCTCCAGGACCTTCTTGGCGCGCGGGGTGAAGGGGATGTGGCCCGAGGGCGTCTGCTGCCCCTGGCCGATGATCTCCTGGACCTGCTCGCGCACGGCCCCCAGGGAGATACTGAGCGATTCGAGGGCCTTGGCGGCCACTCCCTCGCCTTCGTGGATCAGGCCGAGCAGGATGTGCTCGGTACCGATGTAGCTGTGGTTGAGCATCCGCGCCTCTTCCTGCGCGAGCACCACCACCCGCCGGGCACGGTCCGTGAATCTCTCAAACATGGGCACACTCCTTGCTGACTGTGCCTCCGATGCTACGCATCACGGACCGAGTTCGGGCGGCTGTTCGCCATAGGGAGAACAGCCCCGGCCGACCCGGGCCCCCGCTACTTCTTGGCGTTGCGGTACGCCTCGACGATGTCCCGGTGCAGCCGGCCGCGCTGGGACACCTCGTAGCCGTTCTCGGCCGCCCACTCGCGGATCTTCGCCGCCTCATTGCCCGGCGACGGCGGGGCGACCGCGCGGGCCTTGCGCAGGTACGGCTTCAGGGTGGACCGCAGCTCCTTGGCGTGCTCTGCCGAGAGGTCGATCTCGTAGTGCCGGCCATCCAGGGCGAACTGGAGGGTCTCATCGGCCGGAGTTCCGTCTAGATCGTCAACCAAGACCACTTCTACTTTCTGCGCCACGGTCATTTTCCCTTCGATATGTCAACGGACCATTCGGAACAGGTGTTGCCGGCACCGAGAGCCCGGATATCTCCGAACAGGGAATCACTATTGCGTTCTCCCGATCCGGCGCCGTATACACAGTATCCCGGATCCGGATTCCCTTCACCACCTGAACTGCGCCGTCACCTGCGGGTTCACGGCAACTCCCCGGGCGATAAATCGCCATATCGGCGCCCGGGAATGCCGGTATCCCGCGGGATCACGGCCCGGCGGCAGGCCCTGTCCCGGGGCCGTCGTCCCGGCCGCCGCCCACGTCAGGGCGTCCTGCACCGCCGTCGCCCGCTCCGGACCCGCCCGGTGCGCCGGTGCCTCCGGTGTCCCCGGGGCCGGGAGCGGCCCCCTCGGCCCGCTCCTGGCGGCGCGACCGGGCCCATTCCTGGGCCTCGCGCTCCTCCAGCTCGGCCCGGGCGTTCCGCTCACCGGAGTCCGCACGGAACAGGGACCGCATCACCAGCCAGAAGATCAGGCCGAGCCCCACGGACGGGGCCAGGACGGAGAAGTACTCCCAGAAGGCATCCATCAGCTGACGGTTCCGGGGGCCTCGGGCTTGAGCAGCGGGAACAGGATGGTCTCGCGGATGCCGGCGCCGGTGAAGAGCATCACCAGGCGGTCGATCCCGAGCCCGATGCCACCCATGGGCGGGGCGCCGTACTCCAGCGCGCGCAGGAAGTCCTCGTCCAGCTGCATGGCCTCGTCGTCCCCGGCGGCGGCCGCCTCGGACTGCGCGGTGAGCCGGTCGCGCTGGACGACCGGGTCGATCAGCTCCGAGAAGGCCGTGCCGCGCTCCATGCCGCCGATGATCAGGTCCCAGGCCTCGATGACCCCGGGGGTGGAGCGGTGCGGCCGAGCCAGGGGCTGGGCGGCCGGCGGATAGTTGTAGACGAAGGTGGGGTTGATCAGCGTGGGCTCGACGATCTCCCCGAACAGCTCGATGACGAGCTTCTCGGCGTCCCAGAACGCGTCGTAGGCGACCTCGTGCTCGTCGGCGATCGCCCGCAGCTCCTCGGCCGTGGTCTCCGGCGTGACCTGGCGGCCCACCGCCTCGGACAGCCCCGGGTAGACCTCGAGCCAGCGCCACTCTCCGTCCAGGTCGATGGTGCCCCGCGGCGTCTCGATCTGCCGGCCGGCGCCGATCGCGTCCGCCGCGTTGAGGATCATCTCCTGCATCCGCTCGGCCATGACGTACATGTCCGCCCAGGCCTCGTAGGACTCGAGGGTGGTGAACTCCGGCGAGTGGGTGGAGTCCACGCCCTCGTTGCGGAACACCCGGCCGATCTCGAACACGCGGTCGATTCCGCCGACCACGGTGCGCTTGAGGTACAGCTCGGTGGCGATGCGCAGCGTCATGTCCTGGTCGAACGCGTTCAGGTGCGTCTCGAAGGGCCGGGCGTGGGCGCCGCCGTGGATCAGCTGGAGGATGGGGGTCTCCACCTCCACGTACCCGCGGTCCTCGAGGGTGCGGCGGATGGACCGGATGATCGCGGCGCGGGTGTGGACCATCTGCCGCGCCTCGGGCCGCACGATCAGGTCCGCGTAGCGCTGGCGCACCCGCGTCTCCTCGTTCAGGCCGGCGTGCAGCACGGGCAGCGGCCGCAGCGCCTTGGAGGCCATCTGCCAGGAGTCGGCCATGATGGACAGCTCCCCGCGGCGGGAGGCGATCACCTCGCCCTGCACGGCGATGTGGTCGCCCAGGTCCACCAGGTGCTTCCAGTCGGCCAGGGACTGCTCGCCCACCTTGGCCAGCGAGACCATCACCTGCAGCCGGACGCCGGCGCCGTCGTCGCCGCCCTCCTGGAGCGTGGCGAAGCAGAGCTTGCCGGTGTTGCGCAGGAACACCACTCGACCGGCCACGCCGACCCGCTGGCCGGTCTCCGCCCCGGGCTCCAGGTCCGGGAAGTCCGCGCGGACCTGGGCCAGGGAGTGCGTGCGGTCCACGACGACCGGGTACGCCTCGCCCCCGGAGGCCAGGATCTCGCCGCGCTTGTCCTGGCGGACCTGACGCTGGTCACTGGTGCTGGATTCGCTGGGCTGCCCGTCCGCCGAGGCCGGCGGGACCGGGGAATTCTGGGTGGTCACGGTCAACCAGTCTACGGCTCACCAGATGGTGACGCGCTCCGAGGGGTCCAGCCACATCCCGTCACCGGGCTGGGTGCTGAACGCCTCGTGGAAGGCGTCCAGGTTCCGCACCACCTGGTTGCAGCGGAACTCGTTGGGCGAGTGCGGGTCCGAGGTGATGCGGGTGATGGTGGTCTCCGGCCGGGACAGCTGGCGCCAGCACTCGGCCCAGGAGGCGAAGAACGCCCGGTCCTGTTCCGTGCGCGCGCGCTCGGCCTCGGCGGCCTCCACCGGTCCGCCGGACTCGGGGTGCGCGCCCGCGGCGCCGCCGGCCCCGTCCTCGGACCGGGCGGCGTCGTGCTCCTCGCGCCAGATGCCCAGGGCCTTGTAGGCGATGCCCAGACCACCGAGGTCCCCGATGTTCTCGCCCAGGGTCAGCCTGCCGTTGACGTTGTGCTCGGGCGCCTCGGAGGGGCGCAGCACCTCGTACTGCTCCACCAGCTTCGCCGTGCGCTCCTCGAAGGCCGCCCGGTCCTCGTCGGTCCACCAGTTCTGCAGCGTGCCGTCCCCGGTGTACTGGGAGCCCTGGTCGTCGAAGCCGTGGCCGATCTCGTGGCCGATCACGGCGCCGATGGCCCCGAAGTTCTCGGCCGGGTCCCGGTCCGGGTCGAAGAAGGGCGGCTGCAGGATGGCGGCCGGGAAGACGATCGCGTTCTCCAGGGGTGAGTAGTAGGCGTTGACCGTCTGCGGGGTCATGTGCCACTCCTCCGGGTCCGGCCCGGTCTCGATCTTGGACAGGTCCCGTTCGAACTCGAACTCCGCGGCGGCCCGGGCGTTGGCCACCAGGTCACCGGGGTCCACCTCCAGGGAGGAGTAGTCGATCCACTTGACCGGGTAGCCGACCATCGGCCGGAACATGGACAGCTTCTCGAGCGCCCGCTGGCGGGTCTCCTCCCCCATCCACTCGAGCGTGGAGATCGAACGGCGGTAGGCCTCCAGGAGGGTGGAGACCAGCTCGTCCATGACGGCCTTGTGGCCCTCCGGGAAGTGCCGGGCCACGTACAGCCGGCCCACGTCCTCGCCCACGGCACCGTTGACGAAGGCCACCCCGCGCTTCCAGCGGGGCTTGACCTCCTCCGCGCCGGCGAGCTTGCGGCCGTAGAAGTTGAAGTGCTCGTCCACGAAGGCCCCGGACAGGTACGGCGCCGCAGAGCGCAGCACCTGCAGCTGCAGCCACAGCTTCCAGGCCTCCAGGTCCTCCGTGACCAGCAGGTCCTGCATCGCGGACAGGAAGTCCGGCTGCCAGGCGACCACCTCGGCGCTGCGCGCGCCCGGGGCGCCGACGCCCTCGAGCCAGTGCTCGGCCAGCGGGAAGGACTCGAGCAGCGCAGCCCGGTCCAGGAGGTTGTAGCGGGCCACCGCGTCGCGGCATTTCACCACGTCCCAGTGGGCTGCGGCGATCTTCACCTCCAGGTCCACCACGCGGTCGGCGTCAGACCGAGTCTCCGGGGTGTCCCCGCCGATCCCGGCCAGCAGGAAGAGGTTGGCCACGTGCTCCCGGTAGTCGGACAGCAGGGGGGCGAACTTCTCCTCCCGGTAGTAGGACTCGTCCGGCAGGCCCAGGCCGTCCTGAAGCAGGTGCAGGAGCATCCGTTCCGGGTTGCCGGCGTCGTTGAGCGCCCCGGTGTGCACCAGGCCGCTGACGCCGGCCCGCTGCAGCGCCCCGGAGAGCCGGATGAACTCCTCGACGCCCTCGACCGCCTCGATCTCGGCCAGGTCCGCGGCGATCGGCTCCAGTCCCCGGCCCTCGACGGTGTCCTCGTCCATGAACGAGGCGTAGAGCGCACCGATCCGCCGGCGCGCGCCCTCGTCGTCGTTGCCGGCGGTGAACGGGCCGGTCTCCGCCTCCTCACCGGCGCCGGGGCCGGACCAGAACGGCGCAGCGGCCTCCTCGGCGATCTCGCGCACGGCCGCCTCGGAGGCGTCCCGCAACTCCATGAACGCGCCGTAGGCGCCCTGGTCCGCGGGGATGGTCGTGGACTCCATCCAGGCGCCGTTGACGTGCCGGTACAGGTCCTGGCGGGCGATCGGCTGGCTGGTGGTCACGGTCTGGCTCACGCGAACTCCTGGTGCGGTCGGGGGTCGACGGCGGCGCCGGGGCTCTCCTGCGGCCCGGCGCCGGGGATCGGGGTCCGGAGGGCACCAGACCCGGCTTGCGTCTGATCCTAACCGGGCCGGGGCGCCGGCGGTCCGCGGCGGCTCCCCGGACCGGCCTGCCCCGCGGTGCGTCCTCGGCAGGTCAGGACGCGGCGGGCAGCACCATGTTGTCGATGAGGCGGACCGGGTCGACCTCGGCGGCCACCAGGGCCAGTGCCTCGCGCCGCAGGGGCCGTCCCAGCTCCTCGGGGCCCAGCGGCTCGAGCGTCGCGTGGTCCACCACCTCGAGGTAGTCCAGCCGGGCCAGTGGCTCTGCCTCGATCATCGCCCGCGCGGCGCCGACATCGAGGGGGCGGGCCTGCTCCGCGGCCTGCCGGAGGGTCTCCAGGGAGCGGTACAGGACCAGGGCGGCCTCGAGTCCCTCCGGGGACAGGCGGGTGTTGCGGCTGGACAGGGCCAGGCCCTCCGGCGAGCGCACCAGGGGCACGGCGCGGATCTCCAGGTCGAAGTCCAGGTCGGCGCGCATGCGGCGCAGCACGGCGAGCTGCTGGGCGTCCTTCTGCCCGAAGTAACTGCGCAACCGGCCCGGGGCCGGGGGCAGGGCGGCGTGCCAGAGCTTCGCGACGACGGTGCAGACGCCGTCGAAGTGCCCGGGCCGGCTGGTTCCCTCGAGGACCTCGCCCATGTGCCCGGCTGAGACCGTGACGATCGGGGCGTCCGGGTAACCGGGGTACATCTCCTGCAGGTCCGGGGCGAAGACCAGCTCGCACCCCTCCGCGCCGAGCACCCGGCGGTCCGCCTCCAGGGTGCGCGGGTAGTTCTCCAGGTCGGCCGGGTCCCCGAACTGCAGCGGGTTGACGAAGACCGAGGCCACCACGATGTCGTTCTCGGCCCGGGCCTGGCGGACCAGGGCGGCATGGCCGCCGTGCAGGGCGCCCATGGTGGGGACCAGGCCCACGGTGGGGGCCTCGATCCCGCGGCCGACGGCGTCGCGCACCTTCTGCGCGAGGGCGGCCCGGAAGCCGTCCCGGGTGGTGTGCACGGTGGGCAGCGCCTGCGCGTCCGTGGCGCGGCGGGCGGTGTCCTCCAGGGTCAGGCCCGTGCCGGGAGGGACGGGCGTGGGGTCGGGGACGCGATCGAGCGGGCTCACGCAGGCGAGTCTACGGAAGTGGAGACCGCGGCGTGGAGCGGACAGACTGGGGGCATGCACATCATGACCGTCTGCCTGGGAAACATCTGCCGCTCGCCCGCCGCCGAGGCGGTGCTGGTGCGCAGGCTGCGCGAGGCCGGACTGGACCACGTGACCGTCAGCTCCGCCGGCACCGCCGACTACCACGTGGGGGAGCCCCCGCACGAAATGAGCAGCGCGGAGGGGGAGGCCCGCGGGTACGAGTTCACCACAGTGGGCGCGCAGTTCGCCGTCGAGGACTTCGACGCCGCGGACCTCGTGCTGGTCATGGACGGGGCGAACGAACGGGACGTGCGGGCCCTGGCCCGCAGCACCGAGGACGGCACGAAGGTGGTCCGCCTGGGCGCCTTCGCCAGTGACGTGGCCGAGCACGGCGTGCGGGACGTGCCGGACCCGTACGGCCTGCCGGAGAGCGCCTTCGTCTCCATGTACGACCAGATCGAGGACGCCGTCGACGGCCTGGTCCGGGCCCTGCGGGACGGGACGGTGCAGCAGGTGGTCGAGGCCCAGGAGGCCGGTGCCGCCGGCAGCGGGCACGGGACCGGATGACCGGGGCCGCTCCGGCCGCCGGACGCTCGCGGTGGCCCGACGGGACGGAGGTCTTCACCAAGACGCGTGCGGACGCCCCGCCGCTGTTGTTCGACCGCGAGGCCCTGGGCCTGCGGTGTCTGCAGGCCGCCGGTGCCCGCGTGCCGCAGGTGCTCTCCGTGGACGAGCGGCACCTGACCATCACGTGGGTGGAACAGGGTCCGGCCGGTTCCGGGCGCGCCCCGGGGACCGAGGCCGCGTTCGGCCGCGAGCTGGCGGCCCTGCACCGCACGACGGGTGAGCGGTTCGGTGCTCTCGACGACGAACCCCGGGGGTGGCTGGGGAACTGCCCGGTGGATCTGGCGCCCACCCCGGACTGGGCCGAGAGCTGGCTGGCCCGGCGCGTGGTCCCGCTGGCCCGGCAGGCGGCCGCGGCCCGCACACTGCCGGACGCCGCCGTCGAGGACGCCGAGCGGATCGGCCCCGCCGCGCTGGGCCCCGCGGAGCCACCCACCCTGGTCCACGGCGACCTGTGGGCCGGGAACCGGCTGGTGGACGGTGCCGGGCGGAACTGGCTGATCGATCCGTGCGCCCACTACGGCCACCGCGAGGTGGACCTGGCCATGATGGACCTGTTCGGCGGCTTCGGTCCGGAGGCCCTGGCCGCCTACCAGGAGGAGTTCCCGCTGGCCCCGGGCTGGGAACAGCGGATCCCGGTGTACCAGGCGGTGCCGTTGCTGGTGCACGCCATCCTGTTCGGCGGGGGGTACGGCCGCGCGGCCGCCCGGGCGCTCCGGGCGGCCGCGGACCTCGGCGCCGGGTCCTGACCCGCTCCTGGTCTGGGGACAGGACCGGGACGGGCCCAGGTCCTCGTCGGGACCGGTGAGGACTCAGGAACCCTGGTTGGTGTCCCGGACGGTCTGGGCCGCACGGGTGGACTCGTCCTTGAGCTGTCCCGCCTGGTCCTGGCCCTCGGCCTTGACGTGTTCGGCACCGGTGGTGGCGGTGTCCTTGACCGAGTCCACCGCCTCCTGGGCCTGAGGCTTGAGATGCTCCCCCATCTCCTGGGCCGTTGACTTCACCTCGTCCACCAGCGGCCCGGCCTCGTCCTTGACCCGTTCGGCCGCCTCCTGCTCGGCCCGGGAAGCAGGGATCAGCGAGCCGACCAGCCAGCCCGCGCCCAGGGCGATCAGCCCCGCGGCCAACGGGTTGCCCCGCGTACGGTGGCGGACCTGGGCCGGGGCCTGCTGGACGGCATGCACGGCGTCCTCGGCACGGTGCTGGGCCCCGTGCGCCAAGTCCTGGGCGCGGTGCCGAGTCTCGTCGGCCAGGTCCCCGGCGCGGTCCCGCAGGCCCGGTTCGGAGTGCGCGGAGAACGGGTCGGTGGGACTGCCCATGATGGACTCCTTAACGTTGCTCAGGCGCTCACGCACCCGATCGCCCTGCCGGTGCACGGCCTTGGTCGGATTGGCCTTCTCGGCCAGGGCGTCCACGTCACGGCTGAGCTCGTGGCGGGTGCGCTCGATGTCGGCGCGGATCTCGTCGGGATTGCTGCTCATGGGGTCTCCTTCTTCGGGTTCAGGGTCGGCGGGATCTCCTGAACCGTCTCCTGGGTCTGACGCAGACCCTTCATGCGGTCGAGGTGCTTCTTGCCCGTGACGGCGAGGACGGCTGCGGTGATGCCCCACAGCACGGCCACGATCAGCGCGGCCCAGCCCAGGTGCATCACGGATCCCAGGGCCCACATCAGGGCCATGGACAGGAACATCAGCACCAGGACGGCCGCCACGGCCGCACCGGCGAACATGCCGGCCCCGCGCCCGGCCTGTTTGGCCTCGACGGTCGCCTCGGCCTTGGCCAGCTCGATCTCCTGGCGCACCAGGGTGGACAGGTTGCCGGAGAAGCTGGCGAACATCTCCCCAGGGACTCGGTCCGGGCGCGGTAATCCGCCTCCGGCATCGGGGCCTCGGCGGACCCGGAGCCCGACGCCGGCTGGCCGTGCCCCGGGGTTCCTGGAGCAGCCCCGGGAGGACCGGGAGGGGCTCCGGGGACGGGGCCCGGCACGGCACCGGGGGCCGCACTGGCCGGGGTCTGCCGCGGAGGGCGGGGATCGGTGGTCACGGCCGGCCCCCGGGCAGTCCGGTGCCGTGGGGATCGCTACCCGCAGGCCCCGGCCCTCCGGCGGTGCCCGGGACGGCCGTCGTGCCCGGCACTCCCGTGGTCCCGGGCACGCTGGGCGTGTCCGGGGCGGGGATCGTGCCTGGTGCTCCCATGGTGTCCGGGACTCCCGGGGCGCCCATGACGTCGGGCGCGTCGGGGCCGGTGACGGTCGGAGGCTGCGGTGGCACGGGCGGCACCGGCCCGGAGTAGGCGCGCCGGCCGGTGCCTTGGTCGTCGTAGGCGTCGTGGGCGTCCTTCAACCCGCGCGTCATCCGGCCGGCCAGCAGCCCGATGCCGGCGGCGATGGCCAGGAACGTCCCGGGCCGCCGGGCCGCGAACCGGCGCACGTCGTCGAGCAGGTCCAGCGGTTCCTTCGTCTCGAGCTGCTCGGTGACCCGGCGCGCCCGCTGCGACAGCATGGACACGGCCTGGTTCACCAGGTCGGACTCGGGACGCTCGCCCCGAGAGATCCGGTCCAGATCCTCGGAGATCCCGCGCGACTGGGCGGCCAGGCGGTCCTTCTGGGTGGACAGCTGTGACGTGGCCTCCTGCCGTGCCGACTCGGCCAGGTTCCTGGCCTGGCCGGTGGCCTCCTCCTTGAGGTTCTGGGCCTCCTGCTGGGCGGTGCCGGCCACATCGCGGGCCGCTGACTGGGCCTCGGTGCCGAGGCGTCCGGCCTCGTGCTTCGCCGCCTCCTGCGTGCCCCTGTCCGAGGTGTTCGGTTGATCCGGGTTCAGCGTCATCAGGTGTCCTCCCGTTCACGGGCGGCGTCCTTGGCGCGGACGCGCCCTGTGGCGGCGACTGTAGCCCGCTGCTGCAGGGCTGGATAGCCCTGAGGGGCTACCGCGGCCCCCCGTGGCCCAGCACGTCCAACAGCTCACCGACCGCGGCCTCGGACAGCGCCCCCCGCATGAGCGCACGCACCGCCGTCGCCCGCGCCATGGCCCGGTACGCCTGCCCGACGTCGGCCGGGACACCCTCGGCCTCCAGGACCTCCAGGTGCCGGCGCACGGTGCCCACGTCCCCGCGGGCCACCGGCCCGGTGAGGGCGCCGTCCCCGTTCGCCAAGGCATTCTCGAGGGAGGCGTGCATCAGCGGTGCGAGCATCCGGTCGGTCTGCTCCACGCCGATGGATGCGAGCAGCTGGGCGGACTGCGCGGTGAGCGTGACCAGGTGGTTGGAGGCGTGGGCCAGGGCGGCGTGGTAAGTGCCGCGGTCCGCCTCGGCGATGACGGCGGGCTCGCCGCCCATCTCCACCACGAGCGCCTGGGCCACCGGCAGCACGATGGGATCCGCGGTGACCCCGAACAGGCAGTCCGCCAGCCGGGCGATGTCCAGGCTCAGGCCCGTGAAGGACATCGCGGGGTGGATGGCCAGCGGGATGGCCCCGGCCGCGCGCACCGGGTCCAGCACGGAC
>DATBUG010000006.1:0-3066 GCA_036516315.1 Citricoccus sp. | reverse complement strand
CCGAGGCCGCCGCCGGCCGTCCCGCCCCGCGCGTGGCCACCTACGGCTCGGACCCCCGGCGCCAGGACGACCTGGTGCTCGAGCACAGCGACCCGGGCACCGCCGCCGGTGGCACGGGACAGACCGTGTCCTACCGGTGGGCCGGCGGCCGCACCACGGCCGTGCGCCTCGCCGTGCCGGGGCGGCACAACGCCCTCAACGCTGCGGCGGTGCTGCTCGCGGCCCGCCACGCCGGGCTGGGGGCGCAGGAGACCGCGCGCGGGCTGGAGGAGTTCCGGGGGACCGCCCGGCGCTTCGAGTTCCGCGGGGAACACGGCGGCGTCCGGGTCTTCGACGACTACGCCCACCACCCCACCGAGGTCGCGGCGGCCATCGCCGCGGCACGGTCCGTGGCCGGTGGGCACCGGGTCCACGTGCTCTTCCAGCCGCACCTGTTCTCCCGGACCCGCGACTTCGCCGAGGGGTTCGCCGCGGCCCTCTCCGCGGCCGACGGCGTCCGCGTGCTGCCGGTCTACCCGGCGCGGGAGGAGCCCGTCGAGGGAGTCGACTCGAGCCTGATCACCCGCCGGCTCACGGCGGACCTGCCGGGGGCGGACGAGGTGGCCCCCGATGCCCAGACCGCCGTGGCCGGTCTCGTCTCGGACGCCCGGGAGGGTGACGTGATCCTGACCATGGGGGCCGGCGACGTCACCGCCCAGGGAGAGCACATCCTCACGGCCCTGGCGCAGCGCGGGCGGGACGGTGCTGATGGACGGCCCTGACACCGGACACGGCGCGGACACCGACACCCGCCCCGGTTCCCGGACCCTCGCCGACGACCGCCATCACCGCCAGGACAACGTCCTGGCCTTCCCCGAGGCCCCCGCCCGTGCCCGGACCCGACGCGTGCGATGGTGGTGGGCCGGCGCCGCCGCGGGCCTGGTGCTGGTCCTGGCGCTGAGCGCGGTGCTGTACTTCTCCCCGCTGCTGGCCATCCGCACCATCACCGTGACCGGCAACGACCTGCTGCCGACGGCCCGGGCCGAGCGTCTCGTGGAGCCGCTCCGTGGCCGGCCGCTGCCCCAGGTGGGCGAACGCACCGTCTCGGACCTGCTGTCCGGGGAACCGGCGGTGGAGCAGGTGCGGGTGCGGGCCGAACCACCGTCCTCGCTGGTGGTGGAGGTCGTGGAGCACCAGCCGGTGGCACAGGTACCGCAGGGGGAGCGGCGCGTGCTGTACTCGGCCGGGGGACAGGCCGTGGCCACGCTCTCCGCCGAGGAGGCCGAGCCCTACCGGCTGCCCAGCGTCTCGGATGCCGCGGACCTGTCCGACCCCGAGGTCTTCGACGCCATCACCACCGTGCTGGGATCCCTCCCGAACCCCGTCCGCGACCGCATGGAGTCCGCCTCGGCGAAGACCGTGGACTCGGTGACCCTCACCCTCGAGGACGGCCGGACCGTGCTGTGGGGCAACGCCGACCACGGGACCCGGAAGGCCCAGGTCCTCGATGCCCTGCTGAAGGTCCCCCAGGACGAGGCCAACCCGGTCTCGGAGTTCGACGTCTCCATCCCCGACCACCCAGTGACCCGGTGAGGGGCCGCCGCGAGGCCGCGCGGGAGCGCGGGAGACGACACGCTGGGCCGGGTCTTTGCGCGATCCGCGTCCGCACCATAACGTTTCACCCAGAGCACAGGTTGACATAACAGTAACCTTCAACCTGAACGTTAAGCCACCCGGAGGGCGTTGCCGCGTCCGACGGGCGTCCGGGGCGCAGGCCGGACAGCAGACAGACAGACACCGAACAAGGGACATGAACCGTGGCAGCACCCCAGAACTACCTGGCCGTCATCAAGGTCGTCGGCATCGGCGGCGCCGGCGTCAACGCCGTGAACCGCATGATCGACGTGGGACTTCGCGGCGTGGAGTTCATCGCCATCAACACGGATGCCCAGGCGCTGCTGATGAGTGACGCGGACGTCAAGCTCGACGTCGGCCGCGAACTGACCCGCGGGCTGGGCGCCGGGGCGAACCCGGAGGTGGGCCGCCAGGCGGCCGAGGACCACGCCGAGGAGATCGAGGAGGTCCTGCGCGGGGCGGACATGGTCTTCGTCACCGCCGGCGAGGGCGGCGGCACCGGCACCGGTGGCGCCCCCGTGGTCGCCCGGATCGCCCGCTCGCTCGGTGCCCTGACGATCGGCGTGGTCACCCGCCCGTTCACCTTCGAGGGGCGCCGCCGGGCCACCAGCGCCGAGTCCGGCATCGACGCCCTGCGTGACGAGGTCGACACCCTGATCGTGATCCCGAACGACCGGCTGCTGTCCATCTCCGACCGCAACGTCTCCGTGCTCGATGCGTTCAAGTCGGCCGACCAGGTCCTGCTCTCCGGTGTCCAGGGCATCACCGACCTGATCACCACCCCGGGCCTGATCAACCTCGACTTCGCCGACGTGAAGTCCGTCATGCAGGGCGCCGGGTCGGCACTCATGGGTATCGGCTCAGCCCAGGGCGAGGACCGTGCCGTCAAGGCCGCCGAGCTCGCCATCGCCTCCCCGCTGCTGGAGGCCTCGATCGACGGGGCCCACGGCGTGTTGCTCTCCATCCAGGGCGGCTCGGACCTCGGCCTGTTCGAGATCAACGAGGCGGCCCGCCTGGTCCAGGAGGTCGCCCACCCGGAAGCCAACATCATCTTCGGTGCGGTCATCGACGACGCCCTCGGGGACGAAGCGCGCATCACCGTCATCGCCGCCGGCTTTGACCGCGTGGACGCGACCTCGGCCCCCGCGGGCAGCGCCGCCTCCGGCAACCGTCCGCAGGGCCAGAAGCCCGCCCAGCAGCCGGTCCCCGGCCATGCCGTGCCCGCAGCCCCGGCCACCGCCCCGGCGTCCGCGCAGCAGCCGGCGGCCGAGCCCTCCGGTTACCGGGCGGAGCCGGCCGGCCAGCAGGACCTGCCGACCGTCGTGGAGCCGGACCTGACCGGCAGCAGCCGGGACGACCTGGACGTTCCCGACTTCCTGAAGTGACCCGACAGCCGTTCGCGCTCCGGGTCGCCCCGGACCCCGGGCTGCACGTCGCCTTCACGGGGGTGGG
>DATBUG010000005.1:0-9999 GCA_036516315.1 Citricoccus sp. | reverse complement strand
ATGGCCCGGTCCGTGGCCCTGGCCATGAAGCGGGCGTGGGCCCCGGAGGGGATCTCCACCCGCCAGCACAACGAGCCGGCCGGCAACCAGCACGTGTGGCACTACCACCTGCACCTTTTCCCGCGCTGGAGCGACGACATGCTCTACCGGCAGATGCGGCACGCGGTGGAGCCGGAGGTGCGGGCCCTGAAGGCCCGGGAGCTGGCGGCCAGCCTGCGCCGGGTGCTGGCCGAACGGGACTGAGCCCTCGGCGCCCTCGGCCGCAGCGGGAGTGGTCCCCGCGCGGCCTCAGGCCTCGCGGCGGACCACGTAGTCGGCGAAGGCCTCGAGGGCGTCCTTGACCGGCGAGGCCGGCAGCGGCGCCAGCGCGGCCCGGGCGTCCTCGGCCCAGCCGCGGGTGACCTCCCAGGCGGAGGCGATCACGGGGTGCGCGGAGACCGCTTCCACGGCCGCGGCCAGCTGGGCGTCGGTGTCCAGCGGGCCGTCCACGAGCCCGACGGCGGCCTGGGCGGCGGCGTCGCCCCGTTCGGCCTCGCGGCGCAGCAGCAGCACCGGCAGGGTCGGCACCCGCTCCTTGAGGTCGGTGCCGGGCACCTTGCCCGAGGTGTCCGAGGCGCTGGTCAGGTCGATGACGTCGTCGGCGAGCTGGAAGGCCACGCCGACCTTCTCGCCGTAGTCCGCCAGGATCTCCACGGTGGCCTCGTCCGCACCGCCGAAGTGCGCGCCCAGCTGGCCGGCCGCGGCGATGAGCGAACCGGTCTTGCCGGAGACCACCCGCAGGTAGTGCTCGAGGGCGTCCTGGCCCTCCTCGGGCCCGACCGTCTCCCACAGCTGGCCCATCACGAGGCGTTCAAAGGTGCGGGCCTGGATGGCCACGGCCTCGGGCCCCAGGGAGGACATCAGCAACGAGGCGCGGGCGAAGATCAGGTCCCCGGCCAGGATCGCCACGGAGTTGCCCCACAGTTCGTGGGCGGCCGGGGCGCCGCGGCGCACCGGGGCCTCGTCCATGACGTCGTCGTGGTACAGCGTGGCCAGGTGGGTCAGCTCCATCACGACGGCGGCCGAGCGCACGTCCGCGCCGACCTCGGCCACCTGCCCGGTGGCCACCCGCGGGTCCCCCAGCAGGGAGGACAGGATCGTCAGCAGGGGACGGATGCGCTTGCCGCCGGCCTCCAGCAGGTGCCGGCTGGTGTGGTCGGCGAGCTGGTCCGCGTTGGCCACCGCCTCGGCGAGTTCCTGCTCGACCTTCTCCAGGGCACCGGCCACCGTGGCCAGCAGCTCACCGTGCTCGGCCAGTCGCTCGAAGCCGGGCGGCAGGGCCAGGCTGCCCAGGGAGACGTCGGGTTCGGGGGAGGTCACCGGACCAGCCTATCCAACTGTGCCCGCTCTCCCGGCATCGCACCCATCGTGGTGGCGGCCGGCACGGCGGACTCCAGCAGCCGCACCATCCGGTCCACGGCGGAGCCGCCGTCCGGGTCCACGAGGTTGCCCATGACCTGCACCACCCGCCGCAGCAGCGCAGGGGTGCGCATGCCGGCGGCCAGGGCCGCCCGCAGCACGGCCGGGTGGCCGATGAGCCGGGCGAAGGAGGTGCCCAGGGCGAAGTGCCCACCCCAGGTCTCGTGGGTGAGCACCGGGTACCGCGCCAGCTCGGCCTCGCGGCCGGCCGCCGTCGGGCGCTGCAGGGCGGTGACGGTGACGTCCGCGGCCAGGCGGGCGGCCTCCATGGCGAAGGAGATGCCCTCCCCGTTGAACGGGGAGACCATCCCGGCGGAGTCCCCCACCAGCAGCATCCCGGGCACGTGCTGCGGCGTGCGGTTGAAGCCCATGGGCAGGGCCGCGCCCAGGATCCGCGAGGTGCGGGTGTCCTCGCCCAGCCCCCAGGTCTCCGTCAGGGCCCCGGACCAGTCCTTGAGGATCGAGCGGTAGTCCAGCTTGCCGAACTGCGGGGAGGTGTCCAGGATGCCCAGCCCCACGTTCACGGTGCCATCCCCCAGCGGGAACAACCAGCCGTAACCGGGCAGCAGGTTGCCCTCGCCGTCCGGCAGCTGCAGCCAGGACTCCATCCACTCGTCGTCGTGGCGCGGCGAGGCGTAGTAGGCCCGCACGGCCACGCCCATGGGCCGGTCGTCGCGCTTGGCCAACCCGGCCGAGACGGCGGTGCGGGTGGAGTTGCCGTCCGCCGCGATGACGACGTCGGCGTGGACGTCGCGGAACCGCCCGGTCTTGCGGCCGCGCTCGTCCAGCAGCTCGGCGCGCAGCCCGGTGACGGTCCCGGCCTCGTCCCGCAGCACGGCGCCCACGGCGTGGCGTTCCAGGACCGTGGCCCCGGCGGCCCGGGCGTGCTCGGCGAGGATCTGGTCAAAGTCGTGCCGGGTGCGCACCAGGGCGTAGTCCGGCCAGGTCTCGGTCCGCGGCCAGGGCACCTCCACGGCCCGGCCCTCGGCCACCAGGCGCAGCCCGCGGATGTGCTGCCAGCCGTCCTCGGGGGCGTGGGCCAGGCCCATGAGGTCCAGCTCGCGCACCGCCTGCGGGGTCAGCCCGTCCCCGCAGACCTTCTCCCGCGGGTAGGCGGTCTTCTCCAGGACGGTGACCTCCACCCCGGCGTTCGCCAGGTGCCACGCCGCGGTGGCCCCGGCCGGTCCGCCGCCGGCGATGAGCACCCGGGTTCTCGTTGCAGATTCCACCCGGCCATTCTCCCAGAGCATTCGGGCACGACGGTGCCGGTAGGCTTGACGGGTCATGAGCACCCCCGGTATCGGGGCGCCGGCACCGCGGCTGGCGTCCATCACCTTCCCCCGCCCCGTCCCCGGGGACGGCCCCCTGGCGCACCTGCTGGCCTCCGGCGACGAGTGCGCCTGGATCCGCGAGGGTGAGGGGATGGTGGGGCTGGGCACCGCGGCCCGGTTCAGCACCCGCGGTCCCGCCCGCTTCGCGACCGCACGGCGCTGGTGGATGGCCGCCACGGCGGCCGAGGCGGCGGACACCTCCCGCACCGCCGTGCCCGACGACGGCCTGCCGCGCCGCTCCCCGCTGGCCTTCGCCGCGTTCACCTTCGCCGATGAGAGCCCCGTCGACTCCGTACTGGTGGTCCCCGAGTTCGTGGTGGGCTCGGCGGGCGGCCGGTCCTGGCTGTCCTGGCAGGTGGATCTGGACTCCCCCGCCTACGCTGATCGCGCGGCCGCCGGTTGGCGCCCCGGCGTCCGGGACGCCGAGGAACGGTTGGCCGTCCTGCTCGATGCGCTCCCCGCCCGGCCGGCGCCGGCACCGGCCCCGGCGCTGCGACTCCGCGACGGCATCGTCTCCCCCCAGGGATACCGCGAGGCCGTGGCGCGCGGGGTCCGCGAGATCGAGGCCGGGACCCTGACCAAGCTCGTGCTGGCCCGGGACGCCCTGGTCACCGGCGACGTGGACGTCCCGCGGGTGCTGCGCGAGCTCACCGAGCGGTACCGCGACTGCTGGACCTACGCAGTGGGCGGGCTGATCGGCTCCACCCCGGAGATGCTCGTGAAGGTGGACGGCGCCGCGGCCACCGCGCGCGTGCTGGCCGGCACCCTGGACCGGGACGGGGCCCCCGCCGGCGCCGAGGGCACCGAGCACGCCCGCCGCAACCTCAGCGAGGACCTCAAGCAGCGCCACGAGCACCGCCTGGCCGTGGACTCGCTGACCGAGCGGCTGCGGCCCTTCACCACGGCCCTGGAGGCCGCCGAGGACCCGTTCGTGCTGGAACTGCCCAACGTATGGCACCTCGCCACGGACGTCACGGCCCGCCTGGTGGGGGCCGACGGCCCGCGGCGCACCGGCCCGGGGGCCCTGGCCCTGACTGAGGTGCTGCACCCCACGGCGGCCGTCTGCGGCACCCCCCGGGACACGGCCTTCGCCCTCATCCGCCGCCTGGAGGCGGAGGACCACGGCCTGGACCGGGGCCTGTACGCCGGTCCCGTGGGCTGGCTGGACGGCAACGGCAACGGCGAGTTCGGCATCGCGCTGCGCGGAGCCGTCGTCGAGGATCCCCACGCCGTGCGCCTCTTCGCCGGCTGCGGGATCGTGGCGGCCTCGGACCCGGAGGCCGAGCTGGCCGAGACCACCGCGAAGATGCGCCCCATGCTCCAGGCCCTGGGCCTGCGCGCCTGAGCAGGCCCCTGCCCTCCGCTCGCCCTCCCGGTTCCGGTCGCCCGTCAGTCCGCCAGCCGTCCCGGTGCGTGCTCGAAGATGACGGAGGTGTTCGTGGCCGCCACCTCCTCGCGCACGCTGAGCGTCTCCGAGACCAGGGCGCGCAGTTCTGCGGCGTCCCGCACGGCCACGTGCAGCAGGAAGTCCCGGTCCCCGGAGACGAAGTACACCCGCTGCGTGGCCGGCAGCCGCTCCAGGTAGTCCTGGAAGCGCCGCAGCCCGGCCCGGGCGTGGGAGTGCAGGCGGATGGAGATCAGCGCCTCGAGGTGCAGTCCGAGCACGGCCGGGTCCACGGTGGCGTGGAATCCGGAGATCGCCCCGGAGGCCACCAACGCCCGGACCCGCTTGTGGCACGTCGACTCGGCGATCCCCACGCGGGTCGCCAGCTCGCTGAAGGGCATCCGGCCACTGCGCTGCAGCAACCGCAGCAGGGCCAGGTCGATCTCGTCAGACACGGAGGATTCCTTCGATTTGGGTGCGAGCGGCGAGGATTCCACCGCCCGTGCCTGTGAGGCTACGTGAAATCTGTCACGCTGGACGGCATGAAGACTGCACTCGTCATCGGCGCCGGCATCGTGGGACTGAGCACGGCCTGGCACCTGCAGGAACGCGGCGTGGAGGTCACCGTCCTGGACCGCGAGGGCGTGGCCGCCGGGTCCTCGTGGGGCAATGCCGGCTGGCTCTCCCCCGGCAAGACCATCCCCCTGGCCGAGGCCGGACTGTGGACCTACGGCCCCACCGCGTTGCTGGACCCGGACGCCGCACTGCACGTCCCGGCCCGCTGGGACCCGGCCGCCTGGTCCTTCTTCGCCCGGTTCATGGCCCACGCCACGCACCGCACCTGGGACCGCACCATGGCCGCACTGACCCCCATCGACCAGATGGCACTGGAGGCCTTCGACGAGCTCACCGGCGCGGACGTCGACTCCTGGACGCGGGAGGGCCCCTTCATCGTCGGGTTCACCGAGGAACGCCACTCCGCCGGCTTCCTGCGCGAGGTCGAGGGCGTGCGCCGCCACGGCCAGGACGTGCCGCTGGAGCGGGTGCAGAACCCCCGGGAGCTGGCGCCCCAGCTCTCCGAGGCGGTGGACGTGGTGTACCGGATGGACGGCCAGCGGTTCATCGAGCCCGGCCCCTTCGTTCAGGCGCTGGCCGACGCCGTCGTCGCCCGGGGCGCGACGCTGCGCACCGACGCCGAGGTCACCTCGCTCACCACCGGCGGCGCCCACCCCGGGGTGGTGCTCTCCACCGGGCAGGCCCTGGGCGCGGACGCGGTGGTCGTGGCCACTGGCGCCTGGCTGCCGCGGCTGGTCCGCGACCTCGGGGTGAAGGTGCGCGTGCAGGCCGGCCGCGGGTACTCGTTCACGGTGGCGACCGAGCAACCGGCCCGGCACCCGGTGTACCTGCCTTTCCAGCGCATCGCCTGCACCCCGTACCAGGACCGGTTCCGGATCGCGGGCACCATGGAGTTCCGGAGCCCGGACGACCCCCTGCAGCCGCGCCGCATCGAGGCCATCGTCAACCAGGCACGGAACCTGATGACGGGCGTGGACCTGAACGACCGCCAGGACGAATGGGTGGGGTCCCGGCCCGTGACCCCGGACGGGCTGCCGATCGTCGGCGCCACCGCCGCCCCGGGCGTGTTCGTGGCCGGCGGCCACGGCATGTGGGGCGTGGTGCTGGGCCCGGCCACCGGCAAGCTGCTCGCCGAACGGATGGTCACCGGCCGCACGCACCCGGCGATCGCGCCGTTCGACCCGCTGCGCTAGCCGGTCAGAACGTGGCCCGCACCGCCCGTTCCACCAGCCGGCGGACCTCCGGCCGGGCGGAGCGGTCCGAGCGCAGCTCCAGCACCCGCCGGCCCCGCACCGGGTGGCCCAGCCCCAGGGCGGCGATCAGGTCCCGCTCGCTGTCGATCGGGGTCCAGGTGACCCCGTAGGCCGCGCACAGGCCCCGGAGGTCCACCGTGTGCGGGGTGCCGAAGAACCGCTCCACCACCGGGGCCATTCCGGGCCGCTCGGCGACCTCACCGTGCTCGAGCCCGGCGAAGATCGCCCCGCCCCGGTCGTTGACCACCACGATGTCCAGGTCCGGCTCGGCCTCCCCCGGACCCACCAGCAGCCCGCCGGCGTCGTGCAGCAGGGTCAGGTCCCCGCACAGCAGCACGGTGCGCCGGCCGGTGGCCAGCGCGATGCCGCCGGCGGTGGAGACCGTGCCGTCGATCCCGGACAGGCCCCGGTTGGCGTACACCACCGAGGCCGGGGCCGTCGGCGGGCGCCAGGACAGGTTCACGTCCCGGATCACCGAGGAGGACCCGAGCACCAGCGGCCCCTGCACCGTGGTGGCCACCAGTTGCCCGGTGCGCATCGCCCCCGGGTGCCCGACGTCGTCGTGCCGGGTGGCCAGCGCCTCGTCCAGGGCGGTCTGGGCGCGGACTCCGGCGCGCTGCCAGTCCGAGAGCCAGCCGGCCGGGCCCCGCCCGGCCACGACCGCCAGCTCCTCGAGCTCCTCGACGGGGCGCTCGCGCCGGGCCCCGGGCTCGAACCAGGCCACCGGCTCGGGCTGGTGGATCGCGGTGTGCAGGTCCTCGCGGCCCAGCAGGGCGGTCACCTGGCGGGTCAGGGTGGGCCGGCCGAAGAGGACGACCTGCTCGATCTGCCCGGCCAGGGGATGCGAGTCCTCCCCCAGCCCGCCCTGCGCACCGAGCAGCAGCGGGTAGGGGCCGATCGCGTTGGGCCCGAACCGGGCGTTGGAGCTGGGCTCGGCGAACAGCGGCAGGCCCAGGGCCGAGGCGAACGCGGCGGGCAGTGGCCCGGCCCCGTGCCCGGCCACCACCACCGTGCGGGCCTCGTGCAGCTCGGAGACCTCCAGGTCGAGCTGCTCGGCGAGGTCCACGGGGTGGGACGCCGGAGGGGCCCATGAGGTCGCGGGCGCCGGCGGACCGGCCGGGGTGGCCTGCGCGGCGGACGCCGGTTCACCGTCCGGCAGCGGGTCCTCGGCCCCGGGCACGAGCGGGGCTCGGAAGCGCAGGTTCAGGTGCACGGGCCCGGGCGCCGACTCCCGCACGGCGACGCCGGGCAACCCACCGAAGCCCTCCACGTCCTCCGTGTCGAACCCGTTGGCCGCCAGCAGCGCGCGGGCCACGGTGCTGGACAGGTGGGCCCGGTGCCGGCGCAGCGCCACGGCGTGCGGGTCCGCGTCCGGGCCGGAGACCTCGGCGGCCTCCGCCGCCAGCCAGTCCGGGATCTCGTCCATGCCCTCGGGCAGCACCGGGTCCCCGGACAGGGTCGCGGCGAAGCGCACGTGCAGCGGGAAGATCCCGTCCTGCGCGGTGGTCTGGTTCGCTCCGGTCCCCTGCAGCTCGGCAGGGCGGTCCGCGGTCAGCGCAACCAGCTGCACCCCGGCGTGGTCGGCCTCCATCACGGCCGGCAGCAGGTTGCCCACCGCGGTGCCGGAGGTGGTGACCACGCCCACCGGCCGGCCAGAGGCCAGGGACAGGCCCAGCGCGGTGAAGGCCGCCGAGCGCTCGTCGATGCGCACGTGCAGCCGCACGCGCCCGGCCCGCTCGGCCTCCGCCAGCGCGTAGACCAGCGGGGCCGAGCGGGATCCCGGCGCGATGACCGCCTCGCGCAGGCCGCCGTCGAGCAGGGCCTCGGTGAGGGTTCGGGCGACCTGCAGGGAGTCCAGGGAGGGGTCCATGGGCACATCCTACGGACCCCTCCTGACCGGCGGGTTAACGCCGGGGCGGACTCAGCGGCCGTGGCCGTGGCCGTCGTTCCAGTCGCGGCTGCGTTTGCGGTCCTCGGCCCAACGGCCCTGGCGACGGTTCTTCTCGTCACGGCGGCCCCGGCCCTTGCCGCGATCCTCACCCCGGCCCTTGCCGCGGTCCTCACCCCGGCCCTTGCCGCGGTCCTCGCCCCGGCCCTTGTCCTGACCCCGGCCGCCGCCGTGGTCGTAGGTGTCGGCGAACACCTGCACCACGGACGGACGCGGCAGGGCGATCAGGTCCCCGGCAAGCTCCCCGCCCGGGACGAAGTCCGGGAAGTAGGAGGTGTGGCCGCCCCACGTGCCGCCCTCGCCCGGGTGCTGGACGTTGACGAACACCGAGTTGTCCCGGTCGTGGATGACCGGCCCGCAGGTCTCCGCGTCGGCCGGCACGGCCAGGAACTGCTCGACGCGACCGCGGTGGCGGCCCTCGAGGGTGACCTTGTGCAGGGCGTCGGAGTAGCCGATCTTGCCGGGCTGGCCGTCGGTGGAGATCCAGAGGTTGCCCTCGGAGTCGAAGGCCAGGTTGTCCGGGCAGGAGATCGGGGAGACCTTGTCCTTCGGGAAGCCGGAGAAGTAGGCGGTCTCGGAGACCTTCGGGTCACCCGCCAGCAGCAGGATGTTCCACGAGAACCGCTCGGAAGCGTGGTCACCGCGACGCTCGACGAGCTCGATCACGTGCCCGTCGCGGTTGCCGCCGTCGGTGTAGGCCACCGGGTTGGCCTCGTCCACGGTCTCCCGGGTCCGCTCGGAGTTGTTGGTCAGGGCCATGTACACCTTGCCGGTGACCGGGTTGGTCTCCACGTCCTCCGGACGGTCCATCTCCGTGGCGCCGACCTTGTCCGCCGCCAGGCGGGTGTGGACCAGCACCTCCTCGACGGACATGCCCGGGACCATCGACCGGTCGTTCTTCACCAACGGGATCCAGCGGCCCCGGCCGTCGAAGTCCCCGTCGGAGGGCAGGGCGCCGCTGCCGTCGATCTCGGACTCCGGGGAGTCGCCGTCGAAGCGGGCCACGTACAGGGTGCCCTCGGACAACAGGGTCATGTTGTGGCGCTTGTCCCCGCGGCGGTACGTCTTCCGCGAGACGAACTTGTACAGGTAGTCGTTGCGCTCGTCATCGCCGGAGTAGACCACCGCGTGGCCGTCCTTGGAGATCACCGCGGTGCCGGCCTCGTGCTTGAAGCGGCCCAGGGCGGTGTGCTTGACCGGGGTGGAGCCCGGGTCCTCCGGATCCACCTCCACGATCCAGCCGAAGCGGTTGGCCTCGTTCGTGTAGCCGTCGTTGTTGAGGTTGAACCGCGGGTACACGGACTCCCACCTGCGCTCGGTCGGGCCGGGCTTCAGGCCGTAGCGGCGCTCCTCGTCCGATCCGGTGCCCACGAAGTACTGGTTGAAGTTCTCCTCACCGGAGAGCACGGTGCCCCACGGGGTGGTGCCGCCGGCGCAGTTGTTCAGGGTGCCCAGCACGCGCTCGCCGGACGGGTCGTCCTTCGTCTTCAGCAGGTCGGAACCGGCGGCCGGGCCGTCCACGGCGAAGGGGGTGAAGCCGGTGATGCGGCGGTTGCGGCGGCCACCGCGGACGTACTCCCACGGCCGGCCCTTGCCGTCCCGCCGCAGGTCCACGACGGACAGGCCGTGCGCGGCGATGGCCGCATTGACGACGTCCTCGTGGTGTGATGCGCGGTACTCCGGGGAGAACATGATGTTCTCGTTGGTGTACTCGTGGTTGGACACCAGGTAACCGCGGCGATCGCTGCCGCCGTCGGAGACGACGTCGAGGTAGTCGCAGTTGTAGCCGAACTGCGCGGCCTGGGTCTCGCCGGTCTGGGCGGTGGCGTCGAACTCCGGGGAGTCCTCGAACAGCGGGTCGCCCCAGCGGATGATGGGCTCCCAGTCGTAGCCACGCGGCACGGTCATGTCGTCCACGGTGCGCGGCACCGGGTCGATCGCCTCGAAGCGCAGCCCGCCGGCGCCCTTGCCCCGGCGGCCGTGGCCCGCGGCGGCCTCCGGGGCGCCGGCCACGGTGGAGGCACCGACCACGACGGCGGCGGCCAGCCC
>DATBUG010000004.1:0-3764 GCA_036516315.1 Citricoccus sp. | reverse complement strand
CGGGCCGGAGCCTTGTCACGGTCATCGGATCGCCGGGGCTCCGCACGCGGACCTCCGGACCGGGGTGTGCGGACCCGGGCGTGCGGGTGACGGCGGCAGTGTGAGACGCCGAGACGTCGCGACGGCCCAGCCGGCGGAGGAAACTGCTGGAGAAAAGGCAAGGCCCCCTGTCCGGGACGGGTCCCGGGCCAGAGGGCCTTCGTGGGTGCGGGGGCAAGATTTGAACTTGCGACCTCCGGGTTATGAGCCCGGCGAGCTACCGAACTGCTCCACCCCGCGTCGACTTCATCGACTATACCGGTCACCGCGCCCGGGCACAAATCGACGGGATACACCGTGGCTGGATACACCGCGGGGGACGGGATGCCCCCGTCCCCCGCGGTGTCCGGACGCGGTAGCGCCGGCCGGTACGGTCAGCCCTCCGTGCCGGCGTCCTCGGTCGCCCCGTCCGTGGGCTCGGCGCCTTCAGCGGGGGCCTCGCCCTCACCGGAGTCCGAGGTGGCCCCGCTGATCTGGTCGTCGGCCTCCGTGGCCCGGGTCAGGGCGTCGTTGAGGCGCTGCTGTGCCTGTCCGTAGGCCGCCCAGTCGCCGGAGGCCAGGGCCTCCTCGGAGGCCTGGATGGCCTCGTTGGCGTCCGAGAGGGCCTGGCTGAGCTTCTCCTGGGCGCTCTGGTTCTCCGGCACCTGCGGCTGGGAGCCGGGCTCGCCGTCACCGGGTTCCTGCGTCGGGTCTGCACCGTCCGCGGTGGACGCGCCGGAATCACCGTCGAAGACCTGGTCCAGGGCCTCCTCCAGGGTGTTGGCGAAGCCCACCTCCTCGCCGAAGGCCACCAGGACCTTGCGCAGCGTGGGGTAGGAGGTCGGCCCGGTCGACTGGATGTAGACCGGCTGCACGTACAGGATGCCCTCCGCCACCGGCAGGGTGATGAGGTTGCCGTTGATGACCTCGGAGGCGCCCTGGCGCAGCAGGTTCAGTTCCTGCGAGACCTGGGCGTTGGAGTCGAAGTTCGCCTGCGTCTGGCCCGGGCCCGGGATGGCCGTCTGGCGCGGGAGCTCGAGTAGTTGCAGGTGACCGTAGTCCTCGGCCTTCTCGCCGTCCTTGCCGGTGCCCGCGTCGCCGTTGGCGGACAGGAAGCCGTACAGCACGTTGCGCTGCTGGGCGCCCTGGGTGATCTGCGGGATGAAGTTCGAGGTCAGCGAGAACGCCGGTTCGTCCTTGCCCGGCATGCGCAGGGACATGTAGTACGGCGGCTGCTTGACCGTGGGGTCGTCCTGCGTGGGATCGGCCGGCACGGACCAGGCGTCGTTGTTCTGATAGAAGTCCACCGGGTTCGTCACGTGGTACCGGCCCAGCAGTTCGCGCTGGACCTTGAACATGTCTTCCGGGTAGCGGACGTGGTCCATGAGGCTCGCGCTCATCTCGGAGTACGGCCGCAGGGAGTTCGGGTAGACCTTCTGCCAGGCCTTCAGCAGCGGGTCCTCCTCGTCCCAGGCGTACAGGGTCACGGAGCCGTCGTAGGCGTCCACCGTGGCCTTCACCGAGTTGCGGATGTAGTTCACCCGCCCGGAGAGGTTGGCGGCGGCGTCCGTGTTGAGCGCGTCACGCGTCGCGGAGTCCAGCTGCTGCGCCGTCGAGTACGGGAAGGAATCCGAGGTGGTGTAACCCTCCACGATCCACTGCACCCGGCCGTCGACGATCGCCGGGTAGGCGTTGGAGTCCACGGTCAGGTACGGCGCGACCTTCTCGATCCGCTCCACCGGGTCACGGTCGTAGAGGATCTGCGACTCGGAGTTCACGTCCGAGGAGAGCAGGATCTCCGTGGACCCGAACTTGATCGCGTAGACCAGCTGGTTGAAGAAGCTGCCCACCGAGGGGCCTCCCTCACCGGTGAAGGTGTAGCTGGTGTCCTGCTCGCTGTTGGCGTCCTGCGGCCGGTCACGCTCACGCGCCGGGGCGTCCTCCGGGGCGCCCACGATCGAGTAGGTCGGCGAGTTGGTGCCGAAGTAGATCCGCGGCTCGTAGCTGGTGTCGTCCCCCAGTTCGCCCTTGGTGGGGATCCCGGAGAGGAGGAACGACGGGCGGCCACCGGGGGCGACCTCGGAGGCGTCCGCGGCGACCACGCCGTAGCCGTGGGTGTAGATGATGTGCTGGTTCACCCACGAGGAGGTGGGGTCCACGTTGACGTCACGCACCGAGATGATGGTGTCCTGCTTCTCCCCCTCCACGTCGTAACGGTCCACGTGGAGCGTGTCCGGGAAGTGGTAGTACGGCCGGAACTGCTGCAGCTGGCCGAACGTGCGCGAGAGCAGGTTCGGGTCCATCAGGCGGATGTTCTCGGTGTTGGCGGACTCCCCCTCGAGGCTGCCCGCGGCCGCGTCGGTGGAGCCGGCGTACTGCGTGGCCTCCACGTCCGAGAGCCCGTAGGCCTCGCGGGTGTGCGAGATGTTCCGGGCAATGTAGTCCTGCTCCAGGGTCTCCTCGGACGGCTTGACCTGGTACTCCTGGACGAGGAACGGGTAGGCGGCCCCGGCCACCACGGCCGTGACGACCAGGACGGCCGTGCCGACCAGCGAGAGCCGCCAGCGGCCGGTGACGGCGGTGACCACGAACAGGATGGCCACGAGCACCGCGGCGATCGCCAGGATCATCGACGTCGGGATGACGGCGTGCACGTCCGTGTACAGGGCACCGGCCCAGGTGCCGTCCTGGGACTGGAGGGTACGGTACCGGTTGAGCCAGTAGTTCCCGGCCTGCAACAGCAGGAACAGCGCCGCGAAGACCGCGATGTGCACGCGGGCCGGACGCTCGATGGCGATGCCGCCCTGTTCCTTCACCCGCACGCTGCCGTAAAGGTAGTGGACCAGCAGGCCGGCGATGCCGGCGATCAGCACCACCGAGATCAGGTAGCCGACGATCAGGCCCAGGAAGGGCAGGGTGGCCATGAAGAAGGTGTAGTCCATCCCGAACTGGGGATCGGCTGCCCCGTAGGCCTCCTGGTTGAAGAACAGCAGCACGTCCTGCCAGGCGTTCATCGCGGCCGAGCCGGCGAAGAAGCCGATCACCACGGGGATGCCGATGAAGACCAGCCGGCGCATCGGCTCCAGTTGCTTCTGGTACTGCGCCAGGCTGTCCCTGGTCTGGCTGTGCAGGTTCAGGGGGCGCTTGCGCCAGGCGAGCCACATGGACAGCCAGACGGCGGCGCCCATGATGGCCCCGGTGATCAGGAACAGGGCGGTCCGCGTCCAGATCTCGGTCCAGAACACCTCCGAATACCCGACCTGGTTGTACCAGAGGACGTCCGCGTAGATGCCGGCGAAGAACATGAACAGCACCACGAGGGCGGCGACCACCACGATGGTGAGCACCAACGCCGAGGGCCGCCGCGGTCCGTCGCCCCGCGTCCTCGGAGCGGAGGAACCGCCGTCGCCGCCGCCGCGTCCCGGCTCACCGGGACGGCCGGGGCCTCCCGGGCCGCCGAAGAGCCCTCCGGGCCCCCCGGAGCCGCGGTCGCCACCGCGCCCGTCGTCCGGTCCCCCGAAGAGACCGCCAAAGCCTTGTCCGAAACTCACGTGCCCTTACCCCTCTGCGCCACTGGCGCGGTTCCTGTCCGATGCGTCCATGCCTGCACGATCCTCCACCGTGTCTCCTCGTCCTCCTCAACCACAGGCCGGTGCCCGCGGCGACTGTCCTCGGCCCAGCGCCTCGACCACGGTCCGTGCCTCGTCGAGCGTGCCGACGGCGTACACGTCGATGCCGTCCGGCAC
>DATBUG010000003.1:0-4996 GCA_036516315.1 Citricoccus sp. | reverse complement strand
GCCCACGCCCAGCTGACCACCACGGCGGGCACCACGCTCGAGGGGTTCGGCCGGGCCCGGCGCAACCCGGTGGACCGGGACGTCCCGGAGATCGGTGAGGAGCTGGCCGCGGCACGCGCCCTGCGTGACCTCGCGGACCGGTTGCTCAACGCGACCTCGGACGACCTGTCCTCGATCGAGCACCAGAAGATCCATTTGTACAAGTGACCGGCCGGTGGCGGCCCGGCCCCGGGGCCCCGCAGGTACCTGGGGCCGGACCGGGGTGCGCGCTCAGCGCTGGCCGTGGTCTCCGAGCATGTCGAGGAAGGCACAGGCGGCGCGACTGAGGGTGATGTGCGGTGACCAGAGCGCCACGACATCCACGGGGCGGATCTCCGGGTCGTTCAACTCGAGCACGACGACCCCGTACCCCTCGTGGGACACGGGGCTCTCCGGCCGCTGCATGGTCAGGGTCCACCCCAGGCCGCGTCCGCTCAGGGACCGGAGGGTCTCGAAGTTCTGGGTCCGGAACCGGGTGTGCGGGCTGACGCCGACCGCGTCGAAGACGGAGGCCGCGTGCGCCTGGCTGATGGAGCTCTCCAGCATGAGATGGGGTTCGTCCGCCAGATCACGCAAGGACACGGCACCGCCGCGCGCGGCCAGCGGATGATCTGCCGAGATCAGCACTCCCGGTTGGAGTTGATCGATGACCCTGCGGTGCAGGTCCCGTGACACTCCCAGGTCGTAGGCCAGCACGAGGTCCAGCGATCCCGTCTCCAGGCTGGGTTCGAGGGCGTCCAGGGCCCCTTCCTGGAAGTCCACCCGGACACGCGCGTGCCGCTGCTGGAAGTCAACCAGCAACCGGGGCAGCAACTGGGGTCCGAGGCTGGCGAAGCACCCGATCCGCAGCATCCCCGTGACCTCGTCCCCTCCTCCGGCCTCGTCCTGGAGGATCTGGGTGCTGGACAAGACGTGCCGGGCCATCGGCAGGACGGTCCGTCCGGCACTGGTCAGCGTCATCCCGTGCGCCCGCCGCCGCACGAAGAGCATGGTCCCGAGAGCCTTCTCGAGTTGCCCCAGCGCCAGGGAGACAGCCGTCTGCGAGAGAAACAACCGTTCCGCCGCAGACGTGATGGATCCCGAGTCCGCCGTCACGACGAACAACTGCAACTGCCGCAGGGTCACCTTGGGGGTGAACTCACGGTCCGTGGGCTCGTTCGGGGGCACTCGCATGGTCAGCTGGAGTCTAGTGGGGGGACCGGCAGTCCGATCCCCCCGCACAGGCGCCCTGGGTCACAGCGTCTCGGACAGGTTCTTCCGGCTGCTCTCCCGTGCCGCGAACAGCAGGACCACGGCGCTGACGAGACACATGGCGGCCACATAGCCGACGGTGGTGAGGACGTTGCCGTCCGAGGCCGCGAAGAGACTCGAGACGATGACGGGCGTGAATCCGGCACCCAGCAGCGAGGCGACCTGGTATCCCAGGGAGGCACCGGTATACCGCGACCCCGTGGCGAAGTTCTCGCCCAGGTAGGCCGCCAAGGGTCCGAAGGTGAGGCTCTGGCACAGGGGCAGGGCAATGACGAAGGCCAGGAAGACCGCCGCGATGCTTCCGCTGCCGAGCATGAGGAAGAGCGGATACGCCAGGCCGGCCATCAGCAGCAGTCCGGCGAGCATCACCGGGCGGCGTCCGAACCGGTCGGACACGGCAGCGCAGGCGGGGATGGTGAACGCGGCGATGAGCTGCGAAACGGCGAACGCCCAGAGCCCGGTCGAATTCGGGATGCCCTGGGACGCAGAGTACGAGATCGCGAACGTGGAGAACGTCGCCTGAATGACGAAACTACTCATGCCCACGATCCCCACGGTGAGCAACGTCCGGGGCCGGCGCAGCACCTGCAGCACGGGCAGGGGCTCCTTCACCCTGTCGGCCTCCGCCTGCGCGGTGACGGCCTCCTCGAAGAGCGGGCTCTCGACGACCTTGGCCCGGACGTAGAGACCGATGATCAGCAGGCCGGCGGAGAGCAGGAAGGGAACGCGCCACCCCCAGCCGAGGAACTGGTCCTCGGGCAGGAGTGCGAAGAGGGCGAGGGCGGCCGTTCCCAGGAAGGCCCCCATGGGCCCTCCCGCGTTGGCGAAGGACGCCGCGAAGCCCCGGTGCTTGGTGGGTGAATGCTCCAGCGCCATGAGCGCTGCGCCACCCCACTCACCGCCGATGGCGATGCCCTGGAGCGCGCGCAGGACCAGGAGCATGACCGCACCCCATGTCTCGATCGGCGGGACGAGGCCGATGAGGACTGAGACGACCCCCATGATCGACATGGAGACCATGAGCATCCTCTTGCGCCCGATCCGGTCACCGAAGTGGCCGAAGACGATGCCGCCCAGCGGGCGCGCGAGGTACCCGGTGGCGAACGTCAGGTACGAGGCCACCAGGCCCATCAAGGGATCCAGGTTGGCGAAGAACACCGGAGCGAAGACGAGTGACGACGCCGTGGCGTACAGGATGAAGTCGTAGTACTCGATGGTCGAGCCGAGGAAGCTCGAGGCGATGACGCGCTTGACCTGCTTCGGGTCATGGGGCGCGGCTTGCACGACGCTCGGGGACGGTTGGGCCACTCGTTCCTGCGTGGACATGATCGGTTCTCCTAGTGGGACAGGGCAGCGTGCGAGGTCTGGGCATCGCTGCCGGACACCGCACCGGATGAGAGAATCTGGGGCACCCGTGACGCACCCCACGCATCCAGGGACGCGCGTGGGTCGGCGGATGCAGGGGCCACCGGCGGGGCCGGCAGGGTGCTCGGCGTCCGGCTGAACCGCGGGGCGGGTGCCGGTTCGTAGGCACCATCGCGCTCCACGAACGTTCCCCGGGCCCGCAGGTGGGGGTGATGGGGCGCCTCCTCCAGGGACAGCACCGGTGAGACGCAGGCGTCACGCTCCCGGAAGACGGCGTCCCACTCGTCCCGGGTCCTGCGGCGGAAACAGGCGGTGAAGAGCTTGCGCATCCGGCCCCAGGACGAACGGTCCCACTGCTCGGGCACCTCGGCGGGGTCGAGGGCCAGGCCCGCCAGCAGTTGCGCGAAGAACGGTGGCTCCAGGGCGGCTACGGCCACGTAGCGTGCATCGGCAGTCTCATAGACATCCACGAACGGTGCACCGGTGTCGATGAGGTTGGTGCCACGTTCCACCTGCCACGCCCCTCCGGCGAGGAGGGAGTACGGAGACGCCATCAGGTGGGCGACGCCGTCGACGATGGACGCGTCCACGACCTGGCCCCGGCCGGAGCGGTGCCGTTCCAGGAGGGCGGAGAGCACGCCGGCCACCAGGTACATGGCCCCACCCCCGAAGTCACCGACCAGGCTGAGCGGGAGCTGGGGCGGGCCGCCGGCTCGACCGATGGCGTGCAGGGCCCCCGTCAGGGCGATGTAGGTGGGGTCGTGGCCGGCCCGGGCGGCCAGCGGGCCGTCCTGGCCCCATCCCGTCATCCGGCCGACGACGAGGCCCGGATTCCGTTCCAAAAGGACGTCCGGCCCGAGTCCCAGCCGCTCCAGCACGCCCGGACGGTTCGAGTCCAGCAGGACATCGGCGTCCTCGACGAGCATCAGGACCGTGGAGGCGCCGTCGGGGTGTTTCAGGTCGAGGCTCAGGCGCTGCTTGCCCCGGTGCAGGGTGTCCTTCTCCGGCGGGATCGGCATCTCGAATCCCGCGCCCTGCCGGTCGATGCGCAGGACCTGGGCCCCCAGGTCTGCCAGCAGCATGCCGGCGAAGGGGACGGGGCCGATCCCCCCGAGTTCGAGGACCCTGGTCCCGGACAGAGGGCCGGCGGACGGGGAGCCACACATCAGACGAGGACCTTTGCCGCCCGGGGATCGCCGACGTGGCGGACCTGCTTGCCGGGGGTCTGGTTGCGCTGGATGAAGTCCTCGTTCAGCTCGATGCCGAAGCCGGGTCCCTCATTCGGGTACAGGACGCCGTCCCGGAAGATCGGGCCGTTGAGGGCGATGTCCTCGGTGATGCGCTGCCGGTCGTTCTCCAGTTGGTCGTTGATGATCAGCGGCCCGATGTTCTCATGGGTGAACTGGGAGGCCCACTGGTTGGCGACCATCAGGTGCGCGGACGGGCTCGCCTCGAGTCCGGAGCCGATCATGCACCCGCTCATCACGGGCAGGCCGGCCAACCGGGCCATGGTCAGCCAGCGCTGGGACTTCACCAGGCCACCGGCCTTCTGCATCTTGATGAACAGGCCGTCGGCGGCGCGGCGGTCGATGATCTCCTTGAGGTGGTGCAGTTCCTGCGCCGACTCGTCGGCGAAGACCGGCGTTCCCACGCGCTCGCGGAGCCGGGCCAAACCCTCGATGTCGTGGTGCGGCAGGGGTTGCTCGATGCAGTACAGGTTGAACTGGTCGAGCTTCTTGATGGTGTGCAGGGCTTGGTCGTAGTTCCAGAAGCCGTTGACGTCCAGGACCAGGCGGACGTCGTCACCGGTCTCCTCCCGGATGGCGCGGGCGTTCAGGACGTCCTGGGCGGCGTCGCCCCCGCTCTTGTACTTGATGAGGCTGAATCCTGCGTCCAGGGCCGCCCGGGCCTGCCGGGCCATCTCCTCCGGGGTGCCGGCGCCGGCCACGAAGCCCTGGGCGGAGCCCTCGGTGCACTTGCCCCCGAGCAGCTGGTAGACGGGCATCCCCGCAACCTTGCCCTTGAGGTCGTGCAGGGCGAAGTCGACCAGCGCCTTGGCCTGGTTGTTGTCCCGGACGAAGGTGTCCATCTGCCCGACGATCTTCTCGATGTTCAGCGGGTCCTGCCCGATGAGGAATGCCGGGGCGATGTGGTCCGCGATCATGGCCATGATCGAGTCCTGGGTCTCCCCGCGGTACCAGGTGGAGGTGTCGCCGCCGTCCCCGTATCCGACCACGCCGTGGTCGGTGTAGATCTTCAGCAGCACGCCGTGGATGTGCGTGATCTTCGTGCCCGGCATGTGGAAGGCCTTCTTCAACGGCGTGGAGACGGGGACGAGTTC
>DATBUG010000002.1:0-2698 GCA_036516315.1 Citricoccus sp. | reverse complement strand
GCAGGAGTACAGCGGGACTCCCCCACCAGCACCGTCCCTCGGGAGTCTCGCGCCGTGTATTCCATCACGGACGGCGGACGGTGCTGCTGTGACGACCGGGGACGGTCCGAGCAGGGGTGGGCCGGCACATCTCTCAACGCTATGCAGAACATCACCACTGCCAAGACTTCCCGCCGTTCCATCGTCCGCCGCTCCGCGGCCGGACTGGCCGGCGTCGCCATCGCCGGCGCGGGGCTGACCGCGCTGTCCGCCCCCGCCAACGCCGCCCCGGTGTCCACCTGGGACGCCCTCGCCGAGTGCGAGTCCAGCGGTAACTGGTCCATCAACTCCGGCAACGGCTACTACGGTGGCCTGCAGTTCAACCCGACCACGTGGCGTGCCTTCGGCGGCTCCGGCATGCCGCACCAGGCCTCCAAGGCCGAGCAGATCCGCGTGGCCGAGAACACCCTGGCCGCCCAGGGCTGGGGCGCCTGGCCCGCCTGCTCCGCCAAGCTCGGTCTGTACGGCACCCCGTCCAACGCCAACGTGACCACCCAGTCCGTGGACTCCAACGCCGCCGCCGAAAAGGCTGCCGCCCAGGAGCGCGCCGCCCAGCAGTCCACCCAGCAGGTGGAGCGCGCCTCGTCCGTGACCCCGGCCGAGCGCTCCGGCAAGACCATCACCGTGAAGCCGGGTGACACCCTGGGCAAGCTGGCCAAGGCCTACAACGTCGAGGGCGGCTGGAAGGCCCTGCACGCCGCCAACGCCGAGACCGTGCCGAACGCCAACCTGATCTTCGTCGGCCAGACCCTGCACCTGCCGGCCTGATCGATCACACCGCGGCCGGCTGACGGTCCGGACCACTGAACGCGCCGGATGGGGAGTACTCCCCGTCCGGCGCGTTCTGCTGTCCGGGGCCCACCCGCTAGGGTGAGACAGTTGTCATCACCGCGGAGCGCCGAGGGACGATGGATCGCCGGGCGCGCCTCACCACGATCGTCGAAGGGGACCGACCCATGCCTCAGCCCGCCCGTCACCGCACCGTCCGCACCCGGTACCGCGCCCTCGGCATCACCGCCCTGGGAGCCGCTGCCGCTCTCGCGCTGTCCGGCTGCGGTGACCAGGTGCCGGCCTTGGAGGACGTGTGGCCCGAGGTGAGCGAGTCCATCCAGAACGCCGAGTCCGTCACGATCGACGGCAATATCGCCCAGGGCGGCCAGGACATGTCCGTCACGATGTCCGGCCAGATCGATGACTCCTCGTACGCGGGGTCCGTCACCATGGGCGAGGCGCAGGTGGAGGTGATCGGCAACACCGAGACGACGTACATGAAGCCGAATGCGGCATTCTACGAGGAGATGGGCGGAGCGCAGCTGCAGGACCTCGTGGGCGAGAAGTGGCTGGAGGTCCCCGCGGAGGAGGACGGGTTCACCATGTCCACCTTCTGGTCCAGCTTTAGCGAGGACATCCCCGGGGCCGACGAGTTCGCGGACTCGGAGTACACGAAGGAGCTCGTCGAACACGACGGCGCCGAGGTCTACAAGTACTCCGGCACGAGCGTGGAGAACGGGGAGCCCGTCACGCTCTACATCGACCGGGATCACCAGCTCGTGCGCGTCGAGGTCGAGCAGAGTGAGTCCACGGAGGGCGCCTCGGCTTCACCGTCAGCCTCCCCGGCCGGGGATACCGGCACCGGGACGGTGGACTTCTCGGACTGGAACGCCGTCGAGCCCGTCGACATGCCGGACGAGGCCGAGGTCTTCGCCCTTCCGGGCCTGTGATCTGACCGCGGCCCGTGTCCGTGCCCGCGCGGGCACGGGTCAGCCGGCGTAGCCCAGGAAGCGGCCGGCGACGGCGACACCGCCGTCCGTGGCCCTGGTGACGATCATGATGGTGTCGTCTCCGGCGATGGTGCCCAGGACGTCGGGCAGCCGGGACTGGTCGACGGCCGAGGCCAGGAACTGGGCGGCGCCCGGAGGCGTACGCAGGATGACCAGGTTGCCGCTGGACTCCGCGGAGACCAGCAGTTCCCGGCACAGCGCCGCCAACCGGTGTTCCATGGCCTCCGGTGCGCGCACGCCGGGCCCCTCGACGGCGGCCCCGCCCTCCGGGGGCAGCGCGTACGCCAGCTGGCTCCCCTCGCTGCGTACGCGGTAGGCGCCCAGTTCCACGAGGTCCCGGGACAGCGTCCCCTGGGTCACCGAGACCCCGCGCGAGCGCAGCCGGTCCACCAGCTCCGCCTGGCTGTGCACGGCCACCTCGGCCAGGACCTCTTTGATGGCGGCCTGCCGCGCGGTCTTGGTGGCCGGAGCGCTCACCGCTCCTCCGGGGGCACCGCCAGGCCAGAGCGGTAGAGCAGCCAGGCCATCAGGGCCTTCTGGGCGTGCAACCGGTTCTCGGCCTCGTCGAAGACCACGGACTGGGGGCCGTCCAGCACCTCCGCGCTGACCTCGAATCCGCGGTAGGCGGGCAGGCAGTGCAGGAAGATGGCGTCGGGCGCCGCGTGCGCCATGGCCGCCGCGTCCACGCTGTACTCACGGAAGAGCTTCTGGCGCTGGTTCTTCTCGGCCTCCTGGCCCATGGAGATCCACGTGTCCGTGACCACCACGTCGGCACCGGTCAGTGCCTGCGCGGCGTCGGTGGTCACCGTCACCGACCCGCCCGTCTGCTGGGCCCGCTCCTGGGCGGCCTGGACCACCGTGGCCTCCGGCAGATACCC
>DATBUG010000001.1:0-2402 GCA_036516315.1 Citricoccus sp. | reverse complement strand
GCGGCATTCACCCCGGACGAGGGGCCGAACCCGCACTTCCGCCTGGCCTTCTCCTTCGTGGCCCCCGACGTACTGCGCGAGGGCATGCGCCGGCTGGCGCCGGTGCTCAACGCGGCGCTGTGACCGGACTGCCACCGGCCGATCCTGGCCGTCACCGGCCAGGATCGGACGGAATAGCCCTACGTCCATAGTGGTTTCCGGCGGCGTGCGGTTACAGTGGAGCGAACCGGCCCCCCGCAGGAAGGACCCGTGGCATGTCACTGCGCAATGCGCTGCTGGCCCTGCTCGTCGTCGAGCCGATGACCGGCTACGACCTCGCCAAGCGCTTCAGCTCCTCGGTGGGCAATGTCTGGCACGCCCCGGACTCGCAGATCTACCCGGAGCTGCGGCGGATGACCCAGGCCGGGCTGCTCGAGGCCGAGGAGGTCCCGTTCGGGCGCAAGGGCCGCAAGATCGCCTACACCATCACGGAGGCCGGACGGCAGTCCTTCCGGGAGTGGATGGACTCGGACTTGCAGTGGGCCCGGGACCGGGACCCGATGCACCTGCGCGCCGCCTACTTCGAGTTCGCCAGCCCGGACCGCGCCCGGGCGCAGCTGGAGGCCTACCTCGAGCACACCCGGCAGATCCAGGCCGCCTGGCAGCAGCAGATCGACGAGATCGACGCCGGCACCTCGGAACCGTTGGCCCGGCGCCTGAAGACCGTGCCCCCCGAGGAGCACCACCGCACCACCGCGTTCAAGCGGTACACCTACGAGGGACTCGTCGCCCGGGCCCAGACGGAGATCGCCTGGGCGGAGCGGGGACTGAAACTGCTCGAGGAGCTCTACCCGGAGGAGCTCTCCGCCGCCACCGGCGCCGCGGCCAGCTGACCGCCCGGGGTCAGTCCCGGGTGAGCATCCGCCGCAGGGCGCCGGCAGCCGGAGGCGTCAGCCGCCGAAGCGCTGGCGCAGGTCCGGCTTGCGGATCTTCCCGGAGGCGGTGCGCGGCATCTCGTCCGTGAACACGACCGTCTTGGGGATCTTGTACCGGGCGAGCTTGCCATCCAGGTGGGCGATCACCTGCCCCTCCGTCAGCTCGTGGCCCTCCCGAACCACCACCACCGCGCGCGGGACCTCGCCCCAGCGCTCGTCCGGGACGCCGATGACCGCCACCGCGGCCACGGCCTCGAGCTGGCCGATGACCTGCTCCACCTGGGCGGGGTAGATGTTCTCCCCGCCGGAGATGATCATGTCCTTGAGCCGGTCCGAGATGAACAGGAACCCGTCCTCGTCCCGGTAGCCCATGTCCCCCGTGCGCAGCCAGGTGCCGTCCTCGGCCTGCTCGAAGGCCTCGGCCGTGGCATCCGGCCGGTTCCAGTAGGCGCTGATGACGTTGGGCCCCTGCACCTGGATCTCCCCGATCTCCCCGGGCCCGCACACGTCCCCGGCCGGGTCCACCACGCGTACCGCGGTGTGGAAGTGGGGCAACCCCGCAGAACCCTGCTTCTCGCGCGAGTACCGGGCCGGCAGCGCGGTGGCCCCGGGTGAGGTCTCCGTCATCCCGTAGCCCATGCCGATGCGCAGCCCTCGGGCCTCGTAGGCGTCCAGCACACGGGTGGGCACGGCCGAGCCACCGCAGGTCAGGATCTGCACGGTGGACAGATCGGCGCGGTCCCAGTCCGGGTGCTCGGCCAGCATCTGATAGGTGGTGGGCACCCCGGACATGCTGGTGATCCCGTACCGCTCGATCAGCTCCAGCACCCGGCCGGGTTCGAAGCGTGGTTCCAGGACCAGGGTGCCGCCCTTGAGCAGCGTCGGCAGGGCACCCATGCCCAGCGAGGCGACGTGGAACATGGGGGCGATCATCAGGGCCCGGGTCCGGCTCGTGACGTCGAAGTCGGTGAGCACGTTGACGGCGTTCCAGGTGAGGTTGCCGTGCGTCAGCATGGCTCCCTTCGGCTTGCCCGTGGTCCCGGAGGTGTAGAGGATGATCGCCAGGTCCTCCAGGTCCACGGCCACGTCCGGGTGGGCGGGTTCCCCGCCGGCCAGCAACGCGTCGTAGTCGATCGCCTCCAGGTCCCCCCGGCGCTCGGCGTCCGCCGCGGGGCCGTCCTGGACCCGTGCCAGCGTCCGGACGGCGGTCCCGCGGCTCCCGGCCACGGCCAGCGGCTCGAGGGTGGCCGAGGCGATGAGCACCGTGGCACCGGAGTCCTCCAGGGCGAAGGCGATCTCCGGGGCGGCCAGTCGCGTGTTCAGCGGGACGAACACGGCACCGAGGGTGCCGGCGGCGAACAGGGTCTCCAGGAACGACGGGTAGTTCTCCCCGAGGTAGGCCACACGGTCCCCGCGCCCGACGCCGAGGGAGGCCAGGGCGTTCGCCAGTCGGTCGATCCGCTCCGCCCAGACGTCGTAGGTCAGCTC